>JBCNVF010000053.1 GCA_039630355.1 Brevinematia bacterium | reverse complement strand
CAATACTGAAGTCAGGTCGTAGGTTCTGGGATAGACTTCCATCAAGGGCTCTAGGTAAACCTGAGGATATTGGTAAAGTGGTATTAGCATTGGTTAGTGATCTATTTTCGTATGTTCATGGGGCGGTCATACCTGTGGATGGTGGTTTCTTATCAGCGTAACTGGTGGAAATTAGGAGGGTAGCTTTGGGTATGAGTAATCTAAAACTTTGCTAATTGAATTTTTTGTGAGGTCTCCTATATATTTTTGGATATGTCAAAGTTTCTTAAGGCTCTTGAGGGATACTACAATAGATACAGAGAGCTTGAAAGTAGGATTTCTGGGATTAACCCTAATGAAGATATTGGGGGGTATACTAAAGTGCTTAAAGAGATGAGAAGTCTTGAGGATTATGTTGAGCTTTACAAGAGACTTAAGGCTGTAGTTGGTAGCATAGAGGAAGCGAGAAGGGTAATAGCAACTTCTGATGATAAAGAGCTTGTAGAGATTGCCAAGGAGGAGCTGGAGAGTAATGAGAGAGTGCTGAAGGAGATTGAAAAAGAAGCAGAGAACTTGCTTCTTTCAACTGAAGATGATGCCAAGAATGTGATTATGGAGATAAGGGCAGGTGCAGGTGGTGAAGAGGCAGCCTTATTTGTCGCAGATCTGTTCAGAATGTATTCAAAATTTGCGGAAAGGAAAGGTTGGAAGATACAACTTATAGATTCAAATGAGACAGAGCTTGGAGGATTTAAGGAAATAGTTTTTACAGTCTCGGGTAAGATGGCGTATAAGTATCTAAAGTTTGAAAGTGGAGTTCATAGGGTTCAGAGGGTTCCTATTACTGAAGCAAGTGGAAGGATACATACTTCAACTGCTACGGTAGCAGTGCTTCCTGAAGCTGAAGAAACAGACATTTATATTGATCCAAAGGACATAGAAATTCAAACATTCAGGGCTGGCACCAAGGGTGGACAACATGTCAATAAGGTGGAATCAGCTGTCAGAATAATTCACAAACCAACAGGTATAGTGGTTCAATGTCAAGATGAAAGGTCACAGATACAGAACAAGGAAAGAGCTATGAGTATATTAAGAGCTAAACTAATACAATACGAGAAAGAAAAGCAGAAACAGTGGGAAGATGCTCAGAGAAGAGCACAAATAGGGTCTGGCGAAAGAGCTGAGAAGATAAGAACCTATAACTATCCTCAAAATAGGGTAACAGATCACAGGGTGAATGTGACTATATACAACCTAGCTAGTTTCATGGAAGGAGAAATAGAAGAGATACTTGAATCTCTCATAGCAGAACATAAAAGAAAACTACTAGAAAGTCAAACCTTAGAAGCACAGAGTTAAGATTACCCGTGGTCCCATTGGTCTGAAAATTGGTGAGTTGTTGATTGGTATGTCCTGGTAGAAGTAGATATTGGGAAATGAATAAAAGTAAAACCCACTTAACATGATGTTCTTTAGTCCTATTGTTCTTACTCCTATTCCCAAAGATAAAGTTTTGGAAACGAGGTGTTTGACATTAGCGGTTTGCAAAAAGTTGCTGAAATCAAATTGATTGAAGAATTTTAGCGTTGAAGTGTCTAATGCGATTCCCAGAGTTGGTCCTAAGTATAGGTAGTTGTTTATGATAGTGAATATGTAGGAAAATTCGCACATGTAGGTGTCAAAACAATCAATCACTTTAGTTTCACCCAACTGTCCTTCGCTAGGAAGTATGTTGTAGCTATACACAAAATTGAATACTAAGCCCTTTACGGAAAATCCTAGGTTGAAACCTATTAGAAATTTATCATCTACTTCAAGTCTAACTTCATCTCTAAGATTAGGATAATGCAAGTAACAACTTGATAGTCCAAGTATGATTTTGGTTGGAAATACCTTTCTTTCAGCACTTTCGTTATCATGCTCTTCACACAGCCCTATGTTTCCAAGTAAAAGTAAGAATATCAATATAGAAGAGATTTTCAAAATTCTGATCATACAGTCACCTTTGTAAAGTTGGTATAATCTTAACACTAACCTAGTGCTTAAAGTCAACATATTTAAGAAACGGCGAGATCTAGTTTCTTAATTGGAGTTATGGTGATGATATTCTAGGGTGTCTGCTAAAATCCTTGCTCTAAGTTGGTAGTGAAAGGGTGAGTGATGGTGAGTAATCTTTATAATAGAAGCTAGGTTTTGGGAGTGTGTATGAGATTAGTGATTAGGGGAAGAGAGTTTGATTTTTCAAGGAAGAAGTATTGTATGGGTGTGGTGAATGTGACTCCGGACTCTTTTTATGAGGCTAGTAGGGTTAGTATTTCTGACTTGGTTAGGATAGTGGGAAGGATGGTGGAAGAGGGTGTGGATATTTTAGATATAGGTGGTGAATCAACTCGTCCGGGTTCTGACCCTGTGCCTGTTGAGGAAGAGCTTGAGAGAGTTATACCATGCATAAAGGAGATAAGGAGACACTTTCCTGATCTTCCTATTTCAGTTGATACTTACAAGTCTGTAGTTGCGAGAAAGGCGTTGGATGAAGGAGCAGATATGGTAAATGACATATCTTCTGGCACTTTTGATCCTGAGATGGTGAATGTGGTTTTGGAATACCAGTGTCCAATAGTTCTTATGCATATAAAAGGGACTCCGAAGACTATGCAACAAAATCCAGAGTATAGTGATGTTGTTTGGGAGATAGCGGAGTTTCTGAGAGAAAGGATAAGGTTTTTTGAGGAGAGAGGTGTTTTGCCGGAGAACATAATAATTGACCCTGGTATAGGATTTGGTAAAAGGCTTGAACATAACATAGATATAGTGAAAAGGTTAGCAGAATTAAAACAACTCGGGAAACCAATTCTAGTTGGTGTATCTAGAAAGTCTATGATAGGAATGCTACTTGGTAATGTTCCACCGGAGGAGAGGTTGACAGGCACTGTGGTTGTGAATACTATTTCATTGCTAAATGGAGCATCCATAATAAGGGTGCATGATGTAAGGGAGGGAAAGCAGGTTTGTCGGATAGTAGAACAGATGTGTTGATTTCTCAATAAATTTTTGCGATAATTTTATTGTGAGCTATACACCTCTTGATGTTAAGACAGTAATATTTGCGGATAATCTTCTTATGAAAAATGCAGTTAATAACCCTGGTTATGCTTCCATTCTACAAAGTCAAGCAAAAATACAAATGAAAGAGAAGTCAGATATTGAGCAAAACAGACCAACTGATATTGTTGAAATCTCTAGGGAGAGTGAAAAGGTAAGAAGAAAGAGGCTCGGAGAGGATAATGTAAAACAACAGCAGTATAACTTTGAAACTGGTGAGAAAGAGAACAAAGAAGATAGTAAAGAGAAAGATTTAGTTGAAAGTGGGGGAGGAAATATCGTAGATATTATTGTATGAACTTTATATTATTTGCCTTATTTCTTGTTTTGTTGTTCCTAGTTGTATTCTTCTATGCCAAACTTCGCGATGAGATAAAAAACATCAAGGGTAGAGGTATAGCAGATGAGGTAAGAAAGGAGATAGAGGGACTAATTGTCGAATTTAACAAGATCTCCAACAGAAAGATAGTTGTTATGGAAGAGAAAGTGAGAGAGATAGAAACTCTGATAAAAACTGCTGACGAAAGAATCCTAAAGCTTGACACCTTAACACGTAACTACGCCGAGATTATCAGAAGATATGAAATAGCTAAAAAAGAGTTTCAGGATGCTCTTTCGTCAAGGGATAAATTTGTCAGTGTTGATACCAGAAAGCTTAATTCCTCATCCAACGGTAGTTCTGAAGCTATCAGCAAAGCTAAGCTCTCCAGAAAAACTGCTAGTGCAGAATTGGAGAAAAAAAGTCTTGGTAAAGAGGAAAACCTAAAGCAACTTAGCAAACCTTTAGAAGAGGTGGAAAGACAAGTATCTTCTGCAGAAGCTAGGATAAAGGAGGTAAGTATAGAGGAAGAAATACGGAAGGTGAGATTGGAGAATCTAGAACCTAATGCTAGAGCCGAACTTCTAAGAAAGCTTCTGTCCTCGAGTGTTGATGAGGATAAACTTCTGGAGATTGGCTTTTCTCCTTCTGAGATAGAGATAGCCAAAATTGTAAGTTCTGTAAACAGAGCCAAGGAGTCATAAAGGATTGGTAAAGTAAGTCAGCAAATCAACTTAAGATCTACTAGCAAGAACATTTAAAATTAGCCTATGGACAGGAGTAGGTTCATAGAATTTTTGATAGACTCGGAGGTCATTAGGTTTGGAGAGTTTGTGACAAAGAGTGGTAGAAAGACACCGTATTTTATTGACTTTGGCAGGTATAGTGACGGGGAAAAACTTTCAACCCTTGGTAAGTTTTATGCCGAAGTTGTGAACGAGAACTTTCCTGAAGTTACTCTTCTCTTTGGCCCTGCGTATAAGGGTATATCGCTGTCGATCGTGACAGCAACAAAACTCTACGAGAACTACGGCAAAAACGTCAAGGTCTGCTACAACAGAAAAGAAATAAAAGATCACGGTGAGGGGGGAATAATAATAGGTAACATCTCGCAGGAGGATAAAGTAGTCATAGTTGAGGACGTTATAACTTCAGGTGGCTCGATAAGAGAGAGTATTGAAATACTTAAGAGTAACGGTAATCCCAAGGTTCTGGGAGCAGTAGTTTCTGTCAACAGGATGGAGAAGGGAGAAAAAGAAAAGCCGGCAGTTGAGGAGATAGAAAGCGAATTTGGGATTAAAGTGGTCTCTATAGTAAACGTATACCACATTATCGAATTTCTTAGAGAGAATAGGAGATTCCCCAAGGACATGGTAAGAGCAATGGAGAGGCACGTTTTAGCAAATCTGTAGATAAGTTCAATCCTTCTGGACAATAACTACACGGAATTTTCTGATCTTCTCGGTAATCTCGTTTGAAGGCTAATTTTTAGTTTAGCTAGTGTATTTTGTTTACAAAAACTTTTATACCTGCTCTAGGTATTTCAACTTCACAAAACTTTGGCACAACAACTCTATCAAGAACATCTACAACGTC
The DNA here is from genome assembly GCA_039630355.1 of Brevinematia bacterium. Lineage (NCBI taxonomy): Bacteria > Pseudomonadati > Spirochaetota > Brevinematia > Brevinematia bacterium. The sequence goes on along the minus strand of JBCNVF010000053.1, from coordinate 16,731 downwards.
GTAGTATCCCATTATGTTGGTAAAATCAATATATCTTCTAACTTTACTTGTTGTGTTTCTGTTTACTAGGAAAACTGCAACCTGATCTGTATACTTTCCCTTCTTTAGGAAGATACTGACATCGTTGTCAATACTTACAATTTCAACTGATCTTCCTTCCTCTCTTAGAATCTGGTGTTCGGCTTTTATCTCCAATACTCTTTTTATAAATGCTGATATGTCGTAGGATGGTGTTTCCCAGTCATCTGGTTTTGTAAGGACAACATCTAGTTTTTTCTTGAAACCGAATTCAAATCCAACTGGTATCATCACTCCCTCACTTATAAAGGTTGTGAATATGAATCTCTGTTTTATCTTTGCTAAATCTTCTTCGTATTCATCTGCTATTCTGGGAGTATCGTGTGATTCTGGGAAGGCTATGGAGGAAGAGTATTTTGCAAAAACAGGATACTGTTCTATGAACCAAGGATCGGTGTAGTTCCACCACTTAGCGCTACTAAACACATAGTCAAAGCCAGCTTTGACAACTTCAACATTTCTATCAAACGGGCCTCCCAAGATCTCTGCCATAAATTTGACATCAGGTTTTTTAGATTTAGCAGAATTTATTATGAAATTCCACAATTCTACTGGTACGTTGTAAGCGTAGTCACACCTAAAACCATCAACACCTAGCTCTATATACCATTCAACAAGGTCCTTCCAGTAATTCCAAAGGTTTCGCTTATCAGGAGAACCCTCATTATCAATTTCTGCTAGATCTCCCCATTCAACCCAGATTCCACCATCCCATGCTCCAGGTCTTTTTACATCGCCGTCTTCCCTCAACTTATACCAGTTTTTGTGTTTCTCAATCAACGTAGAATCAATCGCTGTGTGATTTAAAATTAGGTCTATACATACCCTTATATTTCTCGCTTTGCATTCTTTGAGGAACTCTTTAAACTGTTCTTCTGGAGATTTTTTTGATTCTTTATCTACAAAAAGTGGGTTAATTTTGTAATGATCCTTCACTGAGTAAAGACTGCCTGAAAAACCTGGATAGGATATAGGGTTAAGATAAATCCAGTCAGTTCCTAAGGCTTTTATTCTGTCAAGATCCTTAATCCATCTACTGAAAGGTCCGTATATTCTGGGAAACAAGTTGTAAACTAACATATTTCTCCTCTCATCAACCGATCTGGAAGCGGTAAAACTTTACAATCTCAAACTTTTTACCACTTCTCTTTTTGTATTCTTCAATGACATCCTTAACCTTTTTCTCACCTTTCTCATCCTTTATAAAGGGTTGATCGTATAGACAAATTTCTGAAAAGAGTTTAGAGAGTTTACCAAGTGCTGCTTTTTCGGCTATATTTTCTGGCTTTCCTAGGCTTATGAACTCCTGAGTGTATTCTCTCTTTTTTTCTTCTACAAAACTAGAGTCAAGTTCCTCGCTTTTTACCACTTGGGGTGCCATTGCTGCTACTTGGAGTGTAATATCGTGTAATAAGGAAACGGCTTCCTGATCAGATTTCTCAATATCTCCTTCAACTACTACTCCTAGTTTCTCTCCATGCTGATAGGTATCAAAGGTGTTTCCTCTGGTAAGTGAGAAAATTTCCCATCTTTTCACAACAATATTTTCGCCAAATCTCATTACTGCTTCTTTTCTCATACTTTCAGTTTCCTCAGTCTGAGATAAAAGTCCTTTTGATAGGATAAACTCTGCCAGATCTTTAACGAATTTCTTGAATTCTTCATTTCTTGCAACAAAATCAGTTTCACAATTTACCTCAATTATTATTCCCTTCTCACCCTTTACTTCTATGTGTACAACTCCATCTTTAGCCTCTCTTTCTGCTTTCTTCTCAGCTACTGAAAATCCCCTCTCTCTAAGTATCTTTATAGCTCTTTCAATGTCACCGCCTGTCTCTTCTAAAGCTTTCTTGCAGTCCATCAAACCTGCACCAGTTCTTTCTTTTAACTGCTTCACAACTTCAATACTTACTCCCATACACCTCTCCAAAATTTTGGGAAGTATTATAAAACACACACGATAACTCTTTCAAAGAGATTTGATTGGGCGATAAATTCCAAAATTTACAATTAGACTCAGTTCTTCTTTCAATAAATTCCAACTTCCATTAGGCAAGTAGACGAGGTTCTAGACCTTTATTTACCCGCTTGGTTTTCGCCTGTTACAAAACTTTACTTTGCATCAAGCCTCTTAGAGGTGCTTATCAAGAAGGAGTATTTACCTATCTCTGGTAGAGACTGTGAGGAAAACAAAAAACCATATCTAATTGAAACTTTGAAATTTATTGAATATCACTTCACATTGGGTTCCAGCACTTATTAAGAAACATTTTCCCAGTCCCGATAGGGACTGCGAGAGAAATAAAAAAGACTGCACCTAATTGTGGATCTTAGACTTCACTGGAGAGTAGGCAAGATTCTAAACTTTTTATTTACTCTCACTCACCTCCTTTGTTTCTAGATAGTGTTTGTCAGTTATGAAACTTCACTTTATACAAGCATCTTGGGTGCTTATTAAAAAGAGTATTCACTTAATTCTGGCAGTGACTGCAAAAGGAACAGGGAGGTTGGGATTACACTTAATTGTGAATTTGTTAGAGGGTAGAGGTGAAGACAAGCTTTTTATCTTAGTTGAAGTTATATTTCACTCCCAAACTAACCTCAACCAGTTCTCCTGAAAACCTAGTTAGGTTGTATATTTCAAGGTATGGTGTTGGTATTCTGATGAGAAGTTTGTAGGGATACAGAGGTGCTGGTCCGAAGTGGTAAGAATATCCGGCTCCAAGGTTTACTTTTATTATCTCAGTTTTGAGCATGTTTATTTCAGAGAATACTTCCAGCAATGGCAACGAGTTTATATCCTTCACCAGAGATATGGATAGCTCTTTAAAAAACTCGTCAGAGTATGAGACAAATATTTCTGCCTTTAGTTCGCCTGAAAGAAAGTTAGCTTCAGAAATTTCGCTTCTAATCTTTATCTTGTCATCAAGCCAGAGTATTGTTCCAATTCCGTAGTAATGTAAAAAAGAGCTATGGATTGAGAAGCTTAGGAAGATAAATTTTGTAGAGACAAAGGAAAATAGGTTTTTCCAACGGAATCCGAGTTTTGTTGAAACTGAGCCTTGGTAGATATGCAACGTGGGATTTTCGGTGTAATATTCTTGGTTGAGAAGGGAATAGTTTTTGATTTCACCGTAGTCTACTATTTCCGCACAGATATTTACAAATGCCTCCCAAACCTTTATATTGCCTTCTATGGATAGATCTTTTTTCAATGCTGATAAACTGCTTTCTAGTTTAACGTAGTTTGGTACTGCACTAATAGATAGTGGAGCTGAAGTGATTAGGAGGAATGCTGAAAAGAGTTTATAGAGAGTTTGAGTAGAAAGCATTTCTTAGTTCTTCTTTGGTTATTATCAGAGGATCTTCTCTTTTTATGCCTTTTATTATGAGTTTATGGTCTTTTATAACCTCTCCGATGAGTCTAAACTTCAAGCCATAGTGTTGGGTTATGGTCTGTAGAGTGTCCAAGAATTCTCTGTCAAAGGAGAAGATTCCTCTGCTCTGTGTTTCTGAGAACAGTGCTATAGTTGGATAGACTGGTAAGTTTGAGAGATCAATAAGGGCGCCAAAGTCCGTATCTATTACGCTTTCAACGATGGATACTATTAATCCTCCTTCTGCTACGTCGTTTGCTGAGGAGATTAACCCATGTTTTATTACAAATCTTGCGAATTCTTGTAGTTTTCTTTCAATGTCAAATTCTATTATGGGTGGTTTTCCGCATAGCTCTTTGCCTAATACTTTAAGTATTTCTGCCATTCCGAAGTCTTCTTTAGTTTCATTTCCTATGAGTGCTATGAGGTCTCCATCTTTCTTAAATTGTGAATCAACGACTTTAGTTATATCTTCAACAATACCTACGCATCCTATAGTTATTGTTGGGTATATTTGTCTGTTGTTTGACACGTTATATAGTGAGGCGTTACCGCCTGTTACGGGCACATTTAACTCTTTGCAAGCTTTTGCTATTCCTTTTATTCCTTGCTGTATTTGGTAGTATACGTTTTCATTCTCGGGTGAGCCAAAGTTTAGACAATTTGTAATGCCTGCTGGTTCTGCCCCAACGAAAGAGACGTTTCTCGTAGCTTCTGCTACTGCGATAGTGGCGCCAGAGAAAGGATGGGAATACATATATCTTCCGTTTCCATCTACTTTCAGTGCTATTCCTTTGTTTGTTCCCTTTATTCTTAAAACTGCTGCTCCTGCCTTGCCGGGGTGAATAATGGTGTTTGTTTGGACTGACCAGTCGTATTGTTCAAAGATCCATCTCTTGGAGGAGATGTTGGGTGAGGAGATGAGTTTGAGGATAGTGTCTTTGTAGTTTTCAATCATTACTGTTGGCTTTATATCTCTTATTTTTCTTACCTCGGGGTCTTCTTTGCCCACTTTTACATAGGATGGTATTTCGTCAACAAGGTATTTTAGAGGAACATCCGCAACTAATTTCCCGTTGAATTTCACAACGCATCTTTTAGTGTTAGTTATTTTCCCTATAACTGCCCAGTCTAATTCCCACTTGTCTAGTATCTTTTTTACCTCCTCAAGCTTAGAAGGTTCTACAATTGCAAGCATTCTTTCTTGTGATTCGGAGAGCATTATCTCATAGGGTGTGATATCATTAGCTCTTAGGGGAACTTTATCAAGCTCTAGTTCTATTCCTACACCCCCTCTTGCACTCATCTCACAGGATGAGCTTGTTAGTCCTGCAGCTCCCATATCTTGTATTGCAACTACTAGGTTTTTGTCTACCATCTCAAGGGTAGCTTCTATTAGTTTCTTTTCAACAAAAGGATCTGCTATCTGTATGCTAGATCTGTCCTCTTTTGAGGAGGTATCAAGCTCTGCTGATGCAAAGGTTGCTCCATGAACACCATCTCTGCCTGTCTTGGCACCGTAGTATATCGCTAAATTTCCTACTCCTTTCGCAGAAGATCTTACCACTTTGTCAATCTTTGTTATTCCAACGCACATAACATTGACTAATGGATTTTCATCGTAAGCATCTTCAAAGTAAACTTCTCCTGCAACTGTGGGAACTCCTATGCAATTACCATAGTCTGATATTCCTTTAACAACACCGGTTACCAGATGTTTTACATGAGGATTGGATATATTACCGAATCTTAGAGAATCTAGTAATGCAATTGGTCTTGCCCCCATTGAGAGTATGTCTCTTACAATTCCTCCTACCCCCGTTGCTGCACCTTGGTATGGTTCTACTGCGCTTGGATGGTTATGGCTCTCTATTTTAAATACTATTGCGAAGTCATCAAGTTTTATTACTCCAGCATTTTCTCCGGGTCCTTGGTAGATGTATTTGCCTTCGGTTGGTAACTCCTTAAGAAGTCTTTTGGTGTGTTTGTATCCACAGTGCTCGCTCCACAGAGCACCAAACATTCCAAGTTCAACTTCGTTCGGATTTCTTCCAAGGTATTTTACTATTAGTTCGTATTCCTCTTCCGAAAGATTCAAAGCTTTAAGATGCTTCCTCGTTCTCTCATCTATCTCTATCTTAGGTTCTGAAGACATTTTCGCCTCAGAGGTAAGTTTCTTCGCCATAAATTTTAAATTATACCGGCACTGTCACTCAATTTTTAGTAGAACTGTTCAACAGGTTTCAAACTCCATTAGGCAAGCAGAAAAATGTTCCAAGCTTTTTGTTTACTTACCCCTTTGTTTCTAGATAACATTCCTCAGTCATAAAACTTTACTTTATACTAAGCTTTAAGTATTTGAAAAGGTATTTCCCTAGCTACGACAAAACCGAGAGCAGTAAAAGGAAAGACTATTCCGCATGAATTTTAGAATTTATTGAAAACTGTTGAAAAGTTTTTGTTTTTTCCGTATCTTATTTGTGATGAGGAGGCTGATTGTTTTTGGAGTAATTATTCTGTGCTTAAGCTCGGTTATGGTGGCAAATGAAATGATAGAAAAGGGTAAGAGTTATTATTTCTCGGGCAATTTTGAGTTAGCGAAGATTTCCCTGGAGAAGGCTTTGAAAAGCACGACGAACGATGAGATACTGCTTATGCTAGGAAATTCATATCTAGCAACAGGTGAACCTAGAAAAGCAATAAATATCTTTAAGGAAGGTATTTATCTAGGTTCTAGAGGCTGGATTTTTGAGTTTAACTTAGCTTATGCTTACTATGCTGTGAAAGATTATACTAATTCTTTGTCTCACTTTCTGAGTGTTAAGGAGAAGATGCCCTCCTTTAGTAAAACTTACTGGTTTGGCGGTATGTCGGCGCTTAGAATTGCGGATGTTAGCACAACGGTATTCCTTTGGGAAAGATACTTGGAAATCGCTCCGGGAGGTGAGGAGTCTGAAAATATAAGAAAAGCTCTGGCTTTACTTAAGGAGTTTGGCACTAATGTGATACCTGAAATATTGAAGGAACTTGCGGGTGAATCCAGTGATTTAGAACTCTTGATAAAAGGAATAGAAAATGGATTTGAGATTAAATCAGAGCAGAAAACTCTAGAAGATACCTCTCTTGAAGATATAGAGAAATGATGGAGTTTGATAGGTGTAATAAATTTGTAACTTTTAGTGTTTAATTAATATCTGTGGGGTGGATTATGGAGGTCAACTTTATAGCTCTTTCTGGAAAGGTCTATAATGAAGGTATGGATGTTTATACGAAGAGCGGTAAGAAATACAACCTCTATACGTTGTATTCTGCGAGAGGGATGTGGATAAGACTTTTGTGCAGAGACTCTTTTCCGATGCCAGTTGGAGAAAGTGTGGTAATTTTCGGAAAAACGGTGAATCTCTATGGTAGTTTGGGGGTTTTGGTGGTTGAATGTAAAAAGTTTAATGAGATAAAAGCATACTAATTTTATAGGGAATGGTGAAATTTGTGGAATACGGAAGTTGTTATGGTAAATAATTTTTGACAGGGGTGGGTGTTATGCCTGAAGTTGCTAAAGAGCAAGTGGATAAAAGATGGAAGATGCTTGAGGGGCAGATGAAATTGCATCAGTATAGAAGAGATACTTTGATTGAGATCCTTCACAGAGCTCAGGAGATTTTTGGGTTTTTAACGGACGAGGTTTTAACCTTCATTGCGGAGTCTTTGAAGTTGCCCAGGTCGTATGTCTACGGTGTAGTAACTTTCTATCACTTCTTCAAGCTTAAACCTCAGGGTAAGCATACGGTAGTTCTGTGCTTAGGCACCGCTTGTTATGTTAAAGGGGCGAATAAGATTGTTGAGTATATGAAGGAGAAGTATGGCATTGAACCTGGGGAAACGACTAAGGATGGACTTATAAGTTTTCTTTCTGCAAGGTGTATAGGAGCTTGTGGTGTTGCACCAGCAGCAATAGTTGATGGTGTATTGGAACCATACTTTTCCATAGAGAAACTTGAACAGAAAATTGAGGAGTGGAAAAAAGAAGCTATTCCTCAAACTTAACTTTGACTAACTCAACTGAAAGCCCTATATTGCCGAAAGGAAAGAGATAGAAAATTGGTATATCTGCTTTTGAGAATGTATAGTTACCGCCAATGTTCGTAATCTCTATGTATGCGTCCTTTATCTCTTTTATCGTAAACTTGTTTCCTTTGTGTCTTTGTAGTGTTATAGGGCGAGTATTTGTGACTTCTAAAAAGTTCAGCTTTACCTCTGTGGGCACTGAATCCCAATGGGTGACTTTTAAAACCTCGGTAACTAAATCATTTATACTGTCATTCGTGTTATGAATGTATATTTTGCCAAATACTACGCTTTCAATCACAATGTCTTTCTTTTCTCTGTCAAAGATAACGGAGTTTGTATCTTTAAAGGATCCTCCTACACTTAAGGTATCTCTTCTGAGAGTTCTAAGAGATGGGAGTTCAATGTATGACTTGACGATGTCGTCCACATCCACTACTAATTTTAAGCCAGGGTATGTTTTTACTTTTGATGTTACAATCAGATTGCTCTCGTTCCTTACCACACTTACTGTTGCTTCTCCAGCCCTTATGCCCATAACTGAGAAAGTATATTTGAGGTGTTTTACTTTACCAAAGCTTGAGGACAGTAGAGATAAGAAGAGTAAGGATAAGATGCTTCTGATAACTAGTCTTAATTGGAATTTATTGTAAATGCTAGCCTTGAAGGGATGGTTGATGTATTTAATGAGGTTGGGGTATTTTCGTGACTTTTCCATAAAGGTATATCTTTAGTTATTTTCGGTTTTGTTTTGGTTAAATCGCAAGTTTATGCGATCTTTTTTGTAGTGTGAACTGTGGTATAACGTTTGAACTTGACAGAGGAAATGTATATATTTTATATCCGAGATTAAGATTTTCTGTTGATGGTTTTTGGAGGTGAAGATGAAAGAGAGATCGTATTTGATACCAATGGTGATTGAAAACACAGGAAGAGGAGAGAGGGCGTATGATTTATACTCTAGGTTGCTCAAGGATCGGATAATTATCCTAGGTTCTGAAATAACTGAGGATGTTGCGAACATAGTGATAGCGGAGCTTTTGTTCTTGGAAGCTGAGGATCCGGACAAGGAGATTCACTTTTATATAAATAGCCCCGGGGGTCTTGTTACAGCTGGGCTTGCGATATATGATACTATGCAATACATTAAACCTGATATAGTGACAATATGTCTCGGGCAAGCTGCGTCAATGGCAGCTATACTTCTAGCTTCTGGAACGAAGGGTAAGAGGTTTGCGCTTCCTCACTCAAGAATCATGATACATCAACCACTTGGTGGTGCACAAGGACAGGCAACAGACATAGAGATTCAGGCAAAAGAAATTCTCAGAATGAGGGATATTCTTAACCTAATACTTGCTAAGCAGACAGGGCAACCTATTGAAAGAGTCCGTAAGGATACAGACAGAGACTTTTATATGTCACCTGAAGAAGCAAAAGAATATGGTATAATTGACGAGATTCTTACCAAAAGGGCCTAAGGGAGGTTTTGATGAAAAAGGAGATAGATTTGTCACTTACTAACAGAATATTTAATCTAGGGAATGTACAGCTCGTAAGTGTTGAATATGGAGGAATAAGAAATGTTTCAACTGTTGCTTGGGTGACGCCTGTTGAGAAAGATCCACCTCTTGTGATGCTTTCATTGGACAAAAGTTCTTTTACATTTGAACTTATAGACAAAGCTGGAGAGTTTGTCCTTAACACACCTACAGCTTCTATGCTTGAGATAATAGAGAAAGTTGGATCCGTTTCTGGAAGAGAGATGGATAAGTTTAAGGAATTTAGTATTTCTTTTTCTAGGGGTAAATTTGTCAATTCACCGATTTTGGAAGATTGTGTTGCTAATGTTGAGTTTATTGTTAAGTCAATAGTACCTCTACAGATACATGCAATGATAATGGGTGAGGCGAGAAGAGCAATTGTAGATGAGGAGATATTCTCTGACCATTGGTTGCTTGAGAAGAAGGATATAGTGCTTGTGCATCATGCAGGAGCTAGTTACTATTGCACAACGAAATTCCTAGTCAAGTCTGGGTAACCTAGAGCTTTTGAAGAAAACCTTTCTTAATCCATTTTATCAAGTGCATTTTTGGTTAACCCTATAGCGCAGAATTCGGGACCACACATTGAGCAGTATTTAGCTCTTTCTTGTATATCATCGGGCAGTGATTCCTTGTGATACTTCCTAGCAGTTTCGGGATCTATTGCTAACTCAAACTGTCTTGCCCAGTCAAACCTGAATCTAGCTTTTGAGATTTCTAGATCCCACTCTCTGGCTTTTGGTATCCCTTTAGCAATATCTGCCGAGTGAGCAGCAATTCTGTAAGCAATAATGCCTTGTTTCACATCCTCAAGGTTTGGTAAACCTAAGTGTTCCTTTGGGGTGATGTAGCAAAGTAAAGACGCTCCGTACCAACCTGCCAGCGCTGCACCAATAACTGATGCTATGTGGTCATATCCAGGTGCGATATCAGTAACAAGTGGTCCTAAAACGTAAAATGGCGCTTCATAACACCATTGCTGTTGTATTTTTATATTGAACTCTATCTGGTGCAGTGGCACATGCCCAGGCCCTTCTATCATAACCTGAACTCCCTTTTCCCACGCTCTTTTAGTAAGTTCTCCCAAAACTTTAAGTTCCGCAAGTTGTGCAGAGTCTGTAGAATCCTCTATGCATCCAGGTCTAAGTCCATCTCCTAAACTTATCGTAACATCATGCTTTCTGCATATGTCTAGAATCTTGTCAAAGTTGGTATATATTGGATTTTCTTTTCCTTTAATAACCATCCAGTTAGCTATTATGGAACCTCCTCTGCTTACAATTCCAGTGACTCTGTTTTTTGCAAGAGGTATGAAATCTCTAAGCAGTCCTGCATGTAGGGTCATAAAGTCTACACCTTGCTCAGCGTGCAACTCTATGACCGAGAGTATATCATCTTCTGTTATTTTCTCAATCTCACCTCTCTCGGTAAGAACTTGGTATATCGGAACGGTGCCGAAAGGCATTGTTGCTTCTTTTAAAAGAGTTGTTCTTATCTTGTCTAAATCTCCACCAGTGGATAGATCCATAACTGTATCTGCACCATACTCTTTTACATAGGAAAGCTTCTGGATTTCTTCGTCAATACTGGGGTTTAGCTTAGAAGTTCCGATGTTAGCGTTGATCTTTGTCCTAAAGTGTTTTCCTATTACTATAGGATCCAAGCCGATCTCAAGGTGTTTTGGGTTAGCTGGAATTATAGCTCTTCCTATCGAAACTTCATTCCTAACAAACTCAGGTGTAACTCCCTCTTTCAGGGCAACAGTTTTCATTTCCTCGGTAATAATACCTTCTCTAGCAAGTTCAATCTGTGTCATACTTACCTCCCTACGCCAGCATTACCTGGATCAGGTTCAAAGGGTCCCTCACAGCAACTTAGTGAGGTTCTCAGGCAGGCTTGTGCCCCTACCTCCCCTGAGAATATCCAGATATCCTTCTTATTGTAAAGAAGATCGGCCCTAATTTCAAAATTCGGACAACCAGAGTTAATAAAGTCTAAAGCTTTTTGGGAGATGATCAGTGATTAACCTTCAAATTTCAGACTTTATTGGTCTAGATGACAATAAATCCCTATTTACATTAGATAAGTAAGCAAGAGTCTAAACCTCTGCTCACTTACCTCTAAATTTAGGAACTATGTCTAAGTTAGCAGAAAGCAAAGCTTCTACGGGGTGTATCCCCCTCAGAATATCGCAGAATAAAGAAATTGCTAATTGACTTCCCTCTCTATTTTTTGGTACTAACACATTTGCTAATTTGCATTTTTGATCAAGTCTTTGTTGAAGTTTTTCTGGTCTTCCTCGAAAATTAATGTCCTCTTGCTCTAGAATCCATTTCAAAGCATAGAGAATGTAATCTAAATTGTACCCCATCAAACCTTCCGTTTCTTGTTGATATTTTTTAAAATCCTTTTTACTTCTATGCCCTGCCGTACTTCAATAATAGCTTGAAATACCTTCTCAGCCTTCTGGGGGTTATGACAGAGTTTTCCATAAAAATCTATAACAAAGTGTGCATATTTTGGGGTATAGAATTTTATGAAATGGGGTTGATTATAGTTCTTGCTTTAAAGTCTTGGGCCGATTTAGAATTTTCAGTTCTTACCAAAATCCACCCATTTGATAAGGGAATGATTTCTAATATTTTCTTTTTTTACCTTTTCCTAAGTATTCTCCGATTTTAATCATAATTCTTTATACCAAGAGATGCTATTTTTGTAAGGGGTTAAGCTTTCATTTTTTTGGGGTTTTCTAAAAATGAATAAATGTTCGTGAGATAATAATAAGAAATCGTATTTAGAGCCTCGCCACTTTTCTCTTGTGGTTTTCATTCTCCACTGAAGTTTAATTACATCTTCCCTTAATATAAAACCAGCTCTCAAAAAAACCTCCAAAACTCTCACTGCAATTGGCACAAAATGCTTTCTTTTTCTAGTATCCCCAATAAGAATCGCACAGTGTTTCCCCGGCTTTAAAACCCGATAACACTCTTTAGCAACTTTTTCCATCTCCTTAACAAAGTCATCTATATTTCTCACATTTGAGAGGTCACCTAAAATTTTATTATTTGTAAATTTTACTATATTAGCATAAGGAGGATGAGTGGCAATTAGGTCAATACTTTCGTCTGAAATTAAATTTAAATTTCTGGCGTCTCCTACATAAGTCTTAATTTCTGGTTCGTACTTATATTTAAAATCCAATCTATTCCGAGTCACCATAATGGCATCTGGATTAATATCTACACCTATTCCTTTTCTATTTAAAAGCTTGCATTCTATTAATGTTGTTCCAGAGCCTACCATCTGATCTAAAATTAAATCACCTTCTTTTGTATAGCGCAAAATTAAATTTCTTGGAATGTAAGGAGACCAATTGGCACGGTAGTTCCCCCTATGAGTAGCCCACTCGCCTCTATCCGGAAAGGACCAAACGGAAGTGGTTTCTAATTTAAAATTTTCCGGTTCAAATCTTTCTATTTTCCATTCTTTTGGTAAAAGAACCTTTACATTTTCTATAATTACAAAATCTCGGGTCTCAATGAATTCCTTGTATTCTTTTTCGGTAACTTCTTTCATTTCCTGAGATAGTGAAACAAGCTGAGAAGTTTGTTTTTGAGTCAATTGAGTTGTAGGGTTTTTCCTCTCCATATTTTTCAATTTACATAATATTTTAAATTTCTGCAAATAATCTTACAGCTCCACAAAAAAATACCAAACTCCTCTACAAACTTCAGTAAGTTGTTAATAGAAAGGTTACTTGTTGGTTGTTTATAATTGTTCTTATGAAGCTTAGAGTTTTGCTTTTTTTGGTTGCATTTCTTATTTTTTTGGTTGATTTCTCTTTTGCTCAGACTAGTAATACAAATGAAGGTTTTCTTGAGAGGTTTTATAGACAGGAAGAGGCTCAGGGTAGAGGAGGGTGGGGGATTGTCCTTGATGTTCTTAATATCATCCTAACCTTAGCTATTGTAATCGTTGTAGTGTATGTTGCTCTTAGATTTCTTAAAAAGGCTATTGGCACTCCGGTGGATGACTTTGGCGTTATTGAGATAATGGCTTCTAAGGGGATAACTCAGGGGATTGCTATATACATAGTGAGGATTGGAAAAGACTATTATGTTATGTCTTCTGGAGAAAAAGGTCTTAACCTGATAACGAAGATAGAAGATAGGGAACTTATAAACTTACTCAACGTTGAAAAAAGTAAGCAAGCGAGTGTGGTAAAACATGACTTTATAGATACTTTTCTCTCTCTTTTCAAGAAACAGTCTGGAGATCAGTCAAAAGCGGATTTAGCTAAGGGAAGAATTGAGTTTCTAAGGAAACAAAAAGATAAGTTGAAGAGTTTGGAATAGTATGAAGCTATCGGTGATAATGCCTGTATTTAATGGTGAGAGGTTCATTGTTGAGAATACTGAGAGGGTTGAGGAATTAGTTAAGTCGTATATTTTGAAAGATCTTATAGATGACTATGAAATTTTAGTAGTTGACGATGGATCAAGTGATAGAACATTAGAACTGCTGAGAGAACGTTTTGGCGATTCTGAGAAAGTTATAATAGTTGAGAATAAGTTTAACCAAGGCAAGGGTTTTGCCCTTAAGAATGGCTTTTTTAACTCTTCAGGAGATGTTATTGTTATGATAGATTCCGATCTTGATATTCCGCCGGAGCAGATAGAAAACTTGTTACAAGAGTTTAAAAATGGTTATGACGTTGTGATAACATCAAAGTTTGAGAAGGGGTCTCAACTTAGGTATCCGATTTTCAGAAAATTTGTCAGTTTTGCCTTCTATCTTTTAGCTAAGATACTCTTTGGATTACCCTTTAAGGATACTCAGACAGGGTTAAAGCTTTTTCGGCGAGAAGTTTTGGAAGTTTGCTTAAGTAGAATGGTAGTAAAAAGGTTTGCTTTTGACCTAGAGCTTTTACTCGTTGCGTATAGGTATAACTTCTCAATAAAATCCATTCCTGTGAGGATAAATTACCGCAGTTCGGGGTTTATAAAGCCCGGAGTCTTGGTTATGAGCTTGGTGGATACCCTTGCTATATTCTATAGACTGAAGATTCTCCAGTTTTATGACCGTCCGGTGTTTGTATCTAGGGATAATCTATATAGGTTCTATTTCATAAAAGATAGGGAGACACTAGAGGGAATAAACTGTGGTGATAGCAGAGTTGATAGACTGGGAAACAATGACTTTGTTGTTATCAGAAGGTATAGTATAAACAAAAGGTTGGATATTAACATTTTATCATCACTGATAACATCTTACAGGGTTGAGGTTATAAATGGTGCTTCTTTGGCAATAGAAAGTGATTTGCTAAGCTATATAAAGGGTGTTGTTTTGTGTTCGCATTTCCTTCAACCTCTCTTTAACCTTAGATATAAGGTAGTAACCCCCAAGATTCTCCCTATACCTGTTTCTAATTTTCTGTGTGTTAGTGGTAAGGTTTTGAAATACCTTGTTAAGGAGAATGTAGACTTTGGTGATGAAAAAGATGTAATACTTAAGTTGTCAAAGAAGTATCACTCCGTCCTTTTTGTCTCAGATTGGAACTGTATTGAGCAGTTTAAAGATGAGAGATTGTTTTCCGAGTTTTTCAGAAGGCTTGGTATTTTAGTTTCTACTGGTAATATTGGGCAACTTTTTGCGGTTGGTAGCTTTATGTTTTTGCTATGGACCAGCGTGGTTCTTTCTGTAACGATTCCCAACTTCTGGATTGGTATACCGTTTGTTGCTTTTTTTTCCTTCTACTTTGCTGTAAAGATGCTTATCTCGGGATTTAAAGTTTTTTTGGGATTTCCGGTTTTTGTTCTTTTCTCGTTGATAATATCCTTTGTTGGACTACTATCTCCACTCTTAGCCTTAGTTTCTAGACAGAGGTAGAGTTTTTATTCGTTAGAGTGCTTTGGCATAGCAAAGAGGTGTGTTTGGTTGCTAAATTTCGGAAACAGCTTCTAAGATCTTTAGGCCTTTTTCTCTCAATCCATGTTCTATCTTTTTTCTAAATTCTTCATCGCTTATCCTGCCAATAGCTCCGTCAATGAATCCTTGGACTATGACTTTCTTAGCTTCATCCTCTGAGAGTCCTCTGGACATTATGTAGAAAAGCTTTTCATTGTCTAGTTGGGTAACGGATGCGGAGTGTCCTGCTTTGACATCAAAAGAGTCAATCTCTAGCGATGGAATACTTTCAGACTTACAGTTTGCTGAAAGGTGTAGGGCATGTCCACCTAGGAAGGAGTTTATCTTTCCAAGCTTTTCATCTACCTTCAAAACTCCGTTGAAATATACCTTTGCGAAGTCATCTAAAACACCCTTAACAATAACATCTGCACCTTGCTCACTTTCACAGTGTCTTGTGTTGACTAAGATATCATACCTTTGAGAATCATTTACAAAGTATATTCCTGTGTATTTAAGTTCAACGTTTCTACCTTCTATGGATATCCTATCCTCACCTCTGTGATATTCTGCTCCTAAAAGCACATTGTTGAATTCAATGTTGTTATTACCATAGGTAGAGATCTTTCTTGTGATGAGATATTCACTTTTTCTATCAAGCTTTTGGAGTATGTTATACCAAACTTTAGAGTTTGTTTCCGCAATCAATTCAACTAGTTCAAAGGAAAACCCCTTTTCCTTCCCATCAGAGTATACTTCCTCACAGATCTTTACGCTAGTGTCTCTTGGTATATATAGCATAGTATAGAAAGAGCCGGATATGTTCTCTTTGAAGTTTTTTCTTATTCTAAGCTCTACATCGGTGGTTTTTTCTGGAAGATGGACTATTATTCCTCCTTTAAGGAATGATACACCACAGGAGATGAAAATAGATTCTGCGGGTGAAAGAGTTTTGAGAAAGTTGTCATAAGTAAATCTGTCCTCACCAAGCAAGCTTAGGTAAAGGTCCTTTACGAAAAATCCGTTTTTCACGAATTTTTCACCAATACTTACTGATACCTTGGGGGTTTTTGATACTTCTATCTCTATATGTATTAGGGGTGTATGGAGAATCTCAAATTCTATTTTATTGTGATAGACACCGTTGGAGACTGAAAGTTTGTTAGAAAAGTCAATCTTTTCTGGATTATTTTTGTTGGTAACTGGGAGCTTTAGCTCTGCTAGAGATTCTATTTCATTCTTTGCTTTTCTAAAGGTTCTGGTTAATCTTTCGCTTTTTAAAGGGAGTTCGGTATAGTTCATATCCGTTCTCCTTTTTCTAAAGAGGAGTTTTTGGTAGTTTGATAGATGCTAAATGAAGGAATGGGTTTTTTCGGAAGAGTTTAGTATTTAACTTTTCTGACACCAACATCAACAGCCTCCTCAAGTTCTAGTTCAATGAGTCTGTTTAGCTCAACAGCATACTCTAGTGGAAGTGCTTTTGCGAAAGGTTCTATGAATCCGTTGACTATTGTAGATAAAGCTTCATACTCGTTTAGTCCTCTGCTCATTAGATAGAATATCTGATCCTCGCTTATCTTACCCGCAGTTGCTTCATGTCCTACGGAAACCTTGTCTTCGTTTACTTCAATGTACGGTATTGTGTCTGATTTTGATAGTTCATCAAGAATTAGGGCATTACAGGATGTGTGAGTTTTTGAGTTAATTGCTCCTTTTAGTATCTTGACGGTTCCTCTGTATATTGTTTTTCCACCTCCTAG
>JBCNVF010000052.1 GCA_039630355.1 Brevinematia bacterium | reverse complement strand
TTATCAAAATTTCGTATTTCAACTTGTCAGGATTTAGACCTTCAATTTCTCTTACTGCTTTTTCCTTCTCTTCTTCCCTAAAAGTCTCCGATTTTATCTCAACTATAATCATCTTACCATCTTTCTTCTTTATCAGAAAGTCAGGAACATAGTTGTGCCATCTACCGTCTTTGCCTTTATATTCAAAAATAAAATCTGTCTTGTTAGGGTCTGTGATTGCTCCTGTATAATAAATATCTTCAACATCTGCCGGGTCTTCGTTTAACATCAATAAAAGTTGTTCAAAAAAATCCTTCTCCGGGTTTGAGTCAAAATTGTAAGGTGTGTAATGAAAACCAAGTTCAAGTTGGTTATTTTGTTTGAAACTTTCGTATCTCAAAAGAAGATTTTCTTTATCTTTATGGTATATTATTTCTGTTACATAAACTGACTGTCCGTCTTTTTCTTCCTTACTAAAACCTTGAGGCTTAATTAAAGCAAGGGCGACTTCTACAATCTCCTCCGATATTTTATAGTTTTTTATCTGCTCTTCTATTTGTTTTTTTATTTCCTCAGTGTGACTAACAGGAATTTCGTTTTCAGGATATAAAAGTTTTAATTTTTCACAAACTTGCATAAGAGGTAGCCTGTAAGTAGAAGAAAGTTCAACAGAGAAGGAATATACATCTATGAAATCTTCCTCTAATACAAAACGTTCCTCTTGTTTAGCAATAAGGACACCTTTTCTGTCAGGTATATCTTTAAAGTCAAGTATAACTTTTTTAACTTCTTTGACATTATCCTGCGGTTTTTTAATTTTTACTTTTTCAAAATTTATTTTTTCTTGTGTTGGTATTACCTTTAGAATTTTCTTTTTAAGTAAAATAGGTGGTATCTTTGTTTTTCTTACAACTAGTATTTCTTTCTTAAGATCTGTTGGTGTCATATTTAACTCCCGCAGTGTCTCCCCATAAGTTTCCTTAAGTTGAGAGTCTAAAATTTTCACATTCCTAGAAGAAATATAAATCTTAGCTTTGTGATTATTTCCCGGAACTTGACGCAAACACCTACACGCAGCTTGAAGACAAAAATTATTACTTGCTCTAAGTTCCCTTGCTAACGCTGTAGCAAAAAGTGAAGGACAATTCCATCCTTCAGTTCCTTTGTTTACAAGAAGAAAGACCCTATATGGTAGATTAGGGTCATTTACTCTGTTGTCAAATAAATCTTGAATCTCAGGTTTAGAGTCGCTGTGAACCTCTAAAACAATAGAAGGATCAAATCCAATACCTATCAGTGTTTTTTCTACAACAGGTTTCAATTTCTGCAGATCCTCTATTTGTGGGAAGTAGATCGCAATTTTAGCAGGACTACCATCATAGATTTTAACATCCTTATAATTTTTAAAAAAATCTTGGATAACATCTTTTATAAAAACCTCATCTTCCACTTCCTCGTAAGAGACTATATTCCCTCTCACCTCTTTCAGTATTCCGTCCTTAATTCTTTGAGATAGACCATACCAATAGACGACATCTTTTAGTAGTTGCCTCTCATAATATGGTGTTCCTGTTGTGTTGACAACTACTATTAAATTAGTCTGTTCATTCAAGTAATCAACTGTTTGTCTTACCCTTTTAAGCTCTTCTCCAAGCTTCATTCCGTATGTGTGGTGAGCCTCATCTGAAAAAACAGCTAAGTTAGGTAAAGATGCTATCGTTTGCAAACGTCTGTTAGCTACTTCCTGCTTTATAACATCTTCTTGAGAGTCATCTGGAAATAAATCTTTAATTAGTGATTTAGTAATCGCCTGTTTTTGTATTCTTATCTTTTCAGTGTTGGTAACTACTATGTTGAAACTACTTCCCTTTATAACAGGTATATCCTTCTCTCCATCTCTTGTATACGTAAATTTCACTGAGGTTATAAACTCTTTATACAACCTTGGTGGGAGTATTTTCTCATAAGGAATTTCAGAAAGTTCTTTTAACGCTCCTAATATAGTTTTACACGGGGCAAAAACTAATGCATTTTTGACAAACGGACCATCTGGATACTCCAAAGCCATAGCAAACTCTGTTGCAATAATAGATCCAATCAAAACAGTTTTACCTGCACCCATCGCTAAAGCAAAAATATAACTTGGATAACTTAACAAAAGCGTTTCACGAAGAGCTTCTAATCTATATTTTCTAACAAAGTTATCATCTGTCTTTATCCTTTCAAATACTGAATCCACTCCTCCTTTACCCATTGTTTCAATTAAATCCTCTGAAATTGAAATACTAAGAGATTTAAGGAGGTCCACAGGGCTTGTATAGACTCTCTTATATAACTCAAAAATATGTGGTGTATTTTCAACGAGTCTTAAGTACCAGTAAGTCTCAAGAGCTTCAAACTGTGCTTTTCTCAAGAAACGTAAACTACCTATTTCAGAATCAAGGTTGAAGTCCATAATTTCGGAGATAGCAGTGAAGTCAGATTTATATCCACTTCTCCTCCACTCTAATACTCTAGAATTTAAATCAGCATGTAGTTTATTAAACATCACAACCTATACCTCCGCGTTTAAATTTTACCATTAGATTTTCCTTTTGATCTATTATTGCGAAATATTTCACTCATATGCTACCTCCCTTACTTTTCCATAAACACAGATTTAAACACCCTTGTTAATGCGATATCAAAAAGTAATCATTTCGTAACCTTATTGTAAGATAACCTCAATATCTCTGTCTAGTTAATTTTAAGTTTGAGTATAGTCTTTTTGTCAGCAACACCGATACAAAAATCTATCATCCATCAAGGTCTTCGTTTTATCCTTTTCACTACACCTCCAAAGTAGGTGTCTATTGAAATCAACGTACAAGTCATATCTTATCTCCTAGACCACCTAGAAAAACCCATAGTTTTTTAACCGCCTCTCTGTAAGCCTATTTAAAGCCTTTTCTTTCTTCTTCGCTTAGATGGACAAAGGGTGATAAGATGCCTGAGAAATTACGGTAAGTAGATCTCCAACGAATATGATCATACTTTGTCAAAAACTCAGCATCACTCAAAATAGTCTACTTCCCCAAACCAACACCCTTTTCAGAATGCAAAAAGATTTTACTTCAATAGATTCCAAAATTCGGAAATTCAATCTTGATAGCCGTTGCTTACAAATTTTTAACTCAACCGCTGAGATTTTTAAAATTACTTTTATGAAGAGATACAGTATCAGAAGTGTAGACTTCTCTTCATTTGAAGAACTATTTGACTTCATCAACAGAAACAGTATTGAGCTATCCGAAAGCGAAATTAGAGAAATTGAAGAGCTTTTGGTCAAAGAGGATGAGACTGGTAAATGGTGTCTTCTATTTGCAGAAAAGCTTAAGGACAGAATTGATGTTAAAAAGCTGGAAGAAGCTGTGATTGAAAAAGATAAAACCGGGCAACTATGTTTCGTTTTTGCTAAAGCTATACCTGAAGCTGACGTAGAAAAGTTAAGAAAAGCAATTTATGAAAAAGATACTACGGGTGTATGGAAGCTGAAAATTGATGAACTTAAGATTAGAGGGAAGTAGAAAACTATGCCACGGGCTAAAACAGTATTCGTGTGTCAGGTATGCGGTTATGAATCTGCGAAATGGTTAGGAAAGTGTCCTTCATGCAATGAGTGGAATACTTTTGCCGAAGAGGAAATAGAAGAAGAAAAAAGAAGCAAAACCGTAATAATACTTGATAAACCTGCTCCTAAAAGGATATCCGAAATAAAGTTTTCGGAACAAAACAGGATCCCTACGGGGCTTAGACAATTTGATAGCATAATGAGTGGAGGTTTGGTTCAGGGGCAAGTGATACTAGTTGCCGGGGAACCCGGAATAGGCAAATCAACTCTAATGCTACAGATAGCAAAAAGTCTGTCAAGGCTAGGAAAAGTCTTATACATCAACAGTGAGGAATCAAATGAGCAGATAAAACTCAGAAGCGAAAGGATAGGAATAAGAGATGAGGAAATTTTCCTTTTTCCCGAGGTCAACTTAGAAAGAATACTTGACACAGCTCTTTCAAAAGAGTTCAAGTTCATGATAGTAGACTCAATCCAAAACATTTACTCTGAGAGGTTTCTATCTTCACCCGGAAGCGTAACCCAAGTTAGAGAAGTAGCATCAAGGCTTACGGAAATAGCAAAGTACAGAGAGATCACTACCTTCCTTGTCGGGCACATCAATAAAGAAGGAATGATAGCAGGTCCTAAGACTATTGAGCATGTGGTAGATACAATCGTAGTAATAGACAAAGACAACAAGGGCAACTACAGAATTCTGAGAACTATCAAAAACAGGTTCGGGCCTACTAATAGTGTAGCAATATATAATCTCACCTCCAAAGGTCTTGAGGAAGTTGTTGATACCTCCTTTCTAATCAGTAGCACTCCATCCCTTGTTGGTAGTGTTCTATGTCCAGTTGTTGAAGGTATAAAAGCTCTGGTAGTTGAGGTTCAATCTCTTGTTAATCCTACTCAGTTTGGTTTTGCTAGAAGAACAGCAGATGGAGTAGATATCAACAGACTCTATATGATCTCAGCCATACTTGACAAGTATCTTGACACAAAGCTCTCAAGCTACGACATATACCTTAACATCACTACTGGATTTGAAGTTAAAGAAACTGCTACAGACTTAGCAATAGCTTTTTCTCTACTCTCAAGTCTTAAAAACAAGGAAATCTCAAGAGACGTAGCAATCTTCGGTGAGTTAGGACTTGGTGGTGAAGCAAGACCTGTTCCTTGGATTGATCTTAGGATAGAAGAGCTCAACAGAATCGGAATTAAGAAAGCTATAGCACCAAAAGGAAGCAAACTTGATAGCTTTGAAACTCAAATCCAGATCGAGGAGATTGAAAACGTTTATGATCTTCTACAGTTCGTGTAAACCACACTCTTTGGAAGTCCAAATAGGGTTAAGAGTTAAGAAACTTTCTTTTTACACACTCAACCATTCAATAGTGTTGGAATGCGTAAGAATTTTAAAGTTTTTTTGCATCTTGAAATTTTATTCTAAATAATTATGTTATAGTTATGGCCGGTTCAAATATATCAATCTATTTCACATCAGACGGCATCCTAGTTAAGGTAGTAGGCAAGGGAGTTGTAGAATACTGTAGAGATCTAAAAGAGGACCTAGAAAAGCTTATATCCGAGTATGAGAAACTTAACCTATATTTTGACCTATCTGAAGCTACTCACTTAGACAGCACATTCATAGGGCTGATGGTAGTGTTTGACAAAAAGCTCTACAACAATAATAAAGGAAATTTCTTCATCCTTAATCCTCAACCTAAGATAATAGAAATCCTCTCATCAATGGACCTTATAGATATTCTCAGAATAACAAATGTAGATGTGCACATTATAGGCAAATACAAGGACGTTCAAGCTAACATACAAAAAGACATAGTGGAGCTTAAGCTTTTAATAGAAACTCACAATCATCTGATCCAAACTGGGGGAAAGAATAAGGAGCTTTTCTCATCCCTGGAAAAAGTTCTTAGAGAAGAGCTAAAAAAGTATGAACAAGAAAACGGACAAACAAAAGAATAACCTCTCCAAAATACTGGAGATAAACAAAAAGATAAGTTCTTACTCAAATCTTCGTGATATTTTAGACAACATTCTCCTATCTGCAAGAGAACTATTCAACTCCATAGGAGGTTCTCTATTATTAGTTGATAAAAGTGGCAAGTATCTAAAATTTGAAGTTGTCCATGGCGATAGTAGGGAAAAACTTGAGGGATTCAAAATTCCAGTAAACAAGGGTATTGCAGGGTATATATTTACAAAAGGTGTTCCAGTGATATCCAATAACACTGACAAGGATCCAAGATTTTTTAGGCAAGTTGATAAGATAACTGGACTAAAAACCCAAAAGATTTTGGGTGTACCTCTGATTAAAGACGGCAAAACAATAGGCGTAATTGAAATAGTTAACAAGATTGATAACAGCGATTTTACCAAAGAGGACCTTGATCTTCTAAGCATTTTTGCAGAACAAGCAGTAATTGCAATAAATAACGCCATTCTTATAAAGAAGATTGAAGATAGGGCAAAAGAGCTTGAGTACCTCTATGAGATAAGCAACTTTACTATCTCATCAATTCAGAATAGCAAAGAGTTTTTTAATAAAGCAGTCAATCTCATAGCTAAAATAACTAACGCATCAAGAGTCTCAATAATGATGCTGGATGAAAAAAGTAATGTTCTCAAGATAGTCTCTTCAATAGGTATTGATCACAATATTGCTAGTTCAGTTACAGTAGGACTAGATGAAATTCTCAGACCTTCCTTAATAGTCTTTAAGGAAGGAAAACACCTAATCGTTCCCGACGTAGATAAAGATAAAACATTCGGACCGAATAAAAAGCTAAGATACAAGAAGAACTCGTTTATGATCTTTCCTATAAAAACCCACAGTAGCATAATTGGGGTTTTAAACATAACCGAGATGGAGAAAGAAGTTAGCAAAATTGAAAAAGAAGATATAGAGCTTCTACAACTCATAGCTAATGAGATAGGTTCAGCCTACGAAAGTATAACAATGTATGAGAGAGAACTGGAAAAGAAGGCTCTGGAGAGAGAAATTGAGATAATGACGAAAATCCAAAGAGACATGCTACCAGATAACTTCAACTTAAATCCAAAGCTAGATATATGTTTCTATGTGCAACCTTATAGAATGGTTGGAGGAGATTTTTACGATATTTTCTACATTTCGGATAAAAAGCTATGCTTTTTCCTTGGAGATGTTTCTGGTAAAGGGCTACCAGCTTCACTATTTATGGCTGCCGTAAAATCAACCGTCAGAGCTCTAGCTTTTGAGCTAAAAGACCCCCGTAAGATACTGGAAGCTTCAAGCCTCGTATTAGCACAACCTCCAGAAACAAGTATGTTCTCATCAATCTTCATAGGAGTAATAGACCTAGATGAAAATTCTCTAACCTTTTCAAATGCTGGACATGGGCAACAATTTCTGCTAAGAAACCAAAACATCATCCCTCTCCACACTAAGGGAATACCTCTAGGAATCTACGAGAAAACCAATTACTCTCAAGAGAAAATTCACCTTATGGAAGGAGACATTATAGTTGTGTATTCGGACGGTATAGTTGAAGCTGTCAACGAGAAAGAGGAAATGTTCGGTGAGAAAAGAATTGTGGAGATTGTTAAGACAAATCACCACCTCACTGCTCTGCAAATAAAAAACTCTCTCATCAGCACTGTCAAGAAATTCAAAGTTGATAATATCAACTACGATGATGACATTGCTGTAGGAGTAATCAAAGTATTACAACTTTAAATCCCTCAACTTACTACTTTCGGTATTCCAGAAGAATAACAACATTTTCGCGTTGTAAATCTGGAGGTTGGATGGTATAGTTCCAGTCTTTTACATAAACTATATCCTTAAAGCTTGAAACAAACTTCTCTGGACCATCTATATTCCAAGTTTTCGTAACATCGGTTCTATAATGCATAGGAATAACAATCCTTGGAGATAATTTTGCAACAATCCTTGTAGCAACACTTGAGTCAATCGTGAAGTATCCCCCTATTGGCACAAAAAGTATATCTACTTTACCTATTCTAGTAACATCTTCAGGTTCAAGATCATGCCCTAAATCCCCGAGATGACATAACCTAAACGGAACAGAAGAATCGTGAAATTCCAGAACGAATATGGAGTTCTTACCTCTAATCTTACCCATCTCCTCGTCATGATAAACAGAAACATTGAATATCCTTAGCCCCATATATGTTGTATCTATCCCAACCCAACTGCCATTATTCACACCCTTAAAAACTCTCGGCATTCCCAATCCGAGCCTTACATTGTTATGATCAAAGTGTTCATGAGACATCGTTATTACATTGCACTCCAAAGGTTCAGTATTATACCCCAAAGACTTATCAAAAGGGTCCATCAGAATCCTCACACCCTTTTCATTCTCCAAGAGAAAGCAAGAATGTCCAAGATAACTTACTCTCAGAATACCATTTATCGCCATAAATTTACCTCCATATCACAGAGAATTTTATTCCATCAACTTCAAAGTTTCAATATTGACAACTTTCTCTTTGTCGTTAAACCTAAAAAACAGCCTCCTGTCGTACTTGATGTTGATATTCTCAATACCTTTACTTATTGAAACCTCCTTAACCTCATGTTGATTTGAAACAACTATCAACACCACTTCCTTTAGACCAGAAGGTTGAAAGATTATGTTTACCATCCCCTCAATAGGCATTGAGATCCTTATATCAACCTTACTATCTCCTAATTCTATACTCTCCTTTATCAGAAAGGTAGCTCCCTTAAACCACCTCTCAAAGTAAGATAAATCAATAACTCCAAACAGAAACATAACAACAGCAATTAGTATAACTCCTCCAAATATCCATCTCCGCACAATTTTCCTTTTTTTCTTCTCCTTCTCAAAGTAATCAATATGTCTATTCAGCCTTTCAATATCCTCTTCCTTCAAGTGATAGAAATCCTTGTATTCCGGCGGTAGCTTTATCTTCTCCATACTAAAACCTAAGTTCCCCAAGAACAGATACTCTAAAAGGAGGCATTGAGTTTGTAGTAGTATTAAATACTAAAAACATAGGTTGAATTTTTATAAGGATGTTATTTTCTTCAAACCCTATAAAACAACCTACCTCCGAAGAAAAACCCACCTGTGTAACCGGCAACAATAATCCATATAATCCCAACGTCCCCTCAGTTCCTATCAACAAATTCCTGAACAAAGACAATCCTACCAACAACCTCACATCAATATCTGAAACACTCTGACGTCTTTGAACTCCTTTACAAAATGATGGCTTAATAAGAAATGTTACTATCTGCTCAAAACCCCAACTTCCGTCAGCTGAGAGAAAGTTCAACCTTTCTTCAACAAGAGCATATATATTTTCCACATTTATTGAGAAATTGGTAAAGGGCAATCTGTCAATTCCAACAACAATACCAGCATTCAAGTGTCTAAAAAAGGTTCTAAGTTCAGCTCCAGCTCTGAACACATTCTCTGACGCTCCGGCGAACACTGACAACATTACATCTCTATACCTCCCAACTATCTTCAACCCCACCGACCCTGCCCCATCATCACCTCTGGAATTTCTATAAAAATACGGGCTGACAGAGAGAGCCTCCTGAAGTAGAGGGATATCAAAACCTATTCCTGTTCCATCAATGCTATGCCACCCTCTTAAGTCAAGATCCCTATCTAGCTGATAAAACCTTGTCTGGAAACTTGAAACATAACCAAGATGTTCTTTGTTACCATACCAATAAGTAACCTTAAACAACCCTAAAACATTAACAAAGAACTCAACCTTCTCAACATTTACAGATATATTGGATAACGCCCCGTGAGATTGAGGTGACAGTACAAGCCCACCTCCATATTTATTACCACCATAAACCTCCAAAAGTATATCTGAGAAAAACTGTGTCTGCTCCTGATATATATGGGAATAGCCCTTCATTGAGGAAATAACAACAATTTCACAAAAACCTCTACTACCAAAAATTAAGACCAATGTAATTACAATAGCTATTTTTACTTTAATCATACTATACCCCCAATACTACCACAAATTATTATACTACAAGTTCTTGACTATATCAAAATTAGATCTCTAGATCTCGCTAAGAAACTGGTAGAACCAACAGAACTCAAAGCTAGGATTAAAAGTTTTTCTACTTCTCAATTCCTGTCGGAACTGGAAATATTTTAAGTGCCTAGAATGCCTACCGTAAAGAGATATTACATAATTACAATACTACCAGAATCAAGAAGAATTAGTAAATGGTAATTAGAGTTGTGTCTGTTTACTCAGGAAAAACTGGATTTACTGAAAAGCTAAAATTTAATTTGACTTTGCCTATACAACTCAAAGAATATTGTGTCAAAAACTCAAAAAAGGAATATCAAAGGTTCATAAATAACAGTGTCTGAAAGGGGTTATGATACTTGAGCAAGAAAAAAGAGCTATAATAAGGTTCATCATACTCATGGGAGTAGTTAGTCTTTTTGCTGACATGGTTTATGAGACTGCTAGAGGTGTAATGGGCCCCTATCTTGGATACTTAGGAGCTAATGCTTTTGCGATCGGGTTAGTATTTGGAATAGGAGAATTCCTAGGATACTTCTTAAGAATCTTTGCGGGAGCAATCATTGACAGAACAAGAAAATACTGGTCCTTTGTATACATAGGTTATGGAGCTATAGCTTCAATACCACTTCTTGCATTCGCTGACTACTGGCTTGTTGCTGGAACACTGATAATAATGGAAAGAATAGGTAAAGCCATAAGATCTCCTGCTAAAGATACCATAATATCAATATACTCAAAAAACCTAGGTAAAGGACTCACTTTTGGAATTCATGAAACTGCAGATCAACTAGGAGCTGTTGCTGGACCCGCTCTGTTCTACCTTCTACTACTAGGACTTGGATATAAAAACTCATTTCTCGTTCTTTTCATTCCTTTCTTACTCATGGTAGGTGCAATAATAGTAGCAAAAAACTATTCAAAAAAGATAGCCGTTGAAGTATCAAAGGAAGAACTCTCTAACAATTCCAGAAGCAACACCTCAGTATATCTATACCTTGCTTTTATATTCCTAACAAGCTTAGGATTTATTGGATTTCCGATCTTAAGCTTCCACGCAGTAAAAACTAAACTCATAAGTGACACTCTCATTCCTCTTATCTACTCTCTTGTCATGGTTCTAGATGCACTGGTTGCAGTGCCAATAGGAATTCTCTACGATAAATTTGGAATAAAGGTTATGACGTTTCTACCAATAGCTATATCAATAACTGTAGCATTTGGACTATCAAACAACATACTTCTCCTCGTGATCGCACTACTTCTCTGGGGAGTAATAATGTCATCCTATGAAACAGTAGTTAGAGCTTATGTCGGAGATAATGTATCTTTAGCAGAGAGAGGAACGTTTTATGGCATATTCAACACCATACTAGGATTAAGCCTAGCACTAGGTAACTCAATAGCAGGGTATATCTACGAGATAAACAAAAATCTGATCATCTACTTAGCAATCCTGATAGAAATAATAGCTATGTTTCTCATAATCCCTCTCATAACTCGTAGCGGTGTTAGAAATAAATAACTCTACTTAAAAATTCCTATCTTGGAAAGGTTAGCTTGCTCTCACAAAAGTTAAAATTCCCTAAAAAATTCACGAGAATTCTAGTGTGATATTCTCAACATCAACCAAAGATGGTAAGCTGATAGACATAATAAAAAGAGGACTGAATGCAGTAGTAGTGAGACACAACGTAATAGCTGACAATATAGCTAATGCTGATACTCCAGGGTTCAGAAGAGCTGAGGTATCATTTGAATCTCAACTTAAAAGAGCCCTAGATTCCGAAAAGAAACCTAAGTATCCAGCTAGACTAACCCACGAAAAGCACATACCTTTTGAAGAAGTAATAGACTACCGCACCGTGAAGCCTAGAATCACTATTGACTATGACACGTTTTACAGAAATGACAAAAACGGTGTGGATATAGACAAGGAGATGGTAGATTTCACAAAAAATGCTATGAGATACAACTTACTAGTAGAAATGTATAACAGAAACACCAAGAAAATAGAAATGATCATGAGATCTTCTGTTTAGCATCATAGGGTAGGAAAATCATCACCTTAGTTCCCTTACCTTCCTCACTTTTAACTTTCACAACTCCCCCGTGTTCCATAACAATCTTCTGAGATATAGAAAGCCCTAGACCAGTACCATTAGGTTTTGTTGTAAAGAAAGGATCAAAAATCTTCTCCTGTATGTCCTTAGGTATTCCTACACCGTTATCCTCAACAAATACCATCACACACCCATCACTAGAGCAATCAACACTTCCTATCTTTATCCTACCATTTACTCCGCTTATAGCCTGAATTGAGTTCAGTATGATGTTTGTAAAGACCTGAAGTAGGAGATTATAGTTTCCCTTTATCACAATCTCCTCACTAACAGTATTTTCAACTTTTATGGATTTTTGGTTTATCTGATACATAAGCACATCCAACGCTTCGTAAATGACAGAGCTTAGCGAAACATCGGATATCTCATACCCCACAGGTTTTGCAAATCTTATAAAGCTATTCAGCAAATTTATTATTCTCTCAACATCCCTTGAGGTAACCTCTATGAATTTCTCTATAAACTTTGGATCATCACCTTTAACCTTCAGTAGCTCAATAAACCCGCTTATTGAAGTTACAGGATTTCTTATCTCGTGTGCAATTCCAGATACCACTTCTGACATCATATTCATCTTCTCAGAAAGGATGTATCTATTGATCAGTTCTTTACGATAAGTTACATCCTCCACAGTCCACACTATCTCCGTAACTTTGCCCTGTTCGTCAAGTATAGGTTGAGCTTTGACTTCATAAAACCTACCATCAACTTGTAGCTCTACTCCTTTATCAAACTTACCCTCATTGTCTTTAGAAGATTCTATCAACTTCTGAACTAACTCTCTAAACTCCTCTTTGTTAGTATACTTAACGTTGTATTTGCTGTCAGTCATGACAATTATGCTACCAATATTGGAAAGAATCTTCTGGTTAAGTTGGTTTAAGAAGAAAAGATCCCTGAACATTATGTAATTCTTTATAATTATCCCCACAGGGTTCAAAAGAACCCTAAGCTTTTCTATGTCAGTTTTAGAAAACTCCACATAGTTTATTCCAATCCTCTTGTTAGCTAAGAGAACAATGCCGACAATCTCATTTTCAAACTTTATTGGGAAAAAAATAACATTCTTCAAACCTTTGGTATTGATATGCAAAATCTTTTCAATCTCATTAACCTCCAAAACACTGATCTCATCAGACCTATTTGCCTGTTTCAAAGCACTCAAGATATCTCTAGTTACTTCTTCACTTAGCCCCAAGTGAAAGCTGGAAATCGGCGTTAAATCATTACCAACTATCATTATACTTCCAACTTCCACACTTGTTTCAGCCATGATATTATCCAGAATATAAGCCAAAAATAACTCTCTGTCTAAAGGAGTAGTTATTGACTTATAAAATGATAGTAAAGCTTCAAGCTCTCCGATTCTATCTATTATATTAGCAGTCAACTCAACCATATCAATCACATCCTTAACACTTAGCGCTATCAACTTGAAGACAGAGATTTCCCTTATCCCTAACTCTTGGTAATTACTAAGACCCACCAACACAAGCTCTGACTCTTTACTCCTAAAATAGAACGAAATGAGGTTATATCCACCATAGTCACCAAAAGTAAAGGGGATTTTAAACTCTGTATAATTCTCCTTCGTTACATTGAATATGTTTACTAGGTCCTGTTTGGACAAAATTCCTTCAGACTTTAGTAAGATGATCTTTTCATCCTGGTCTACTATTGCTAACTCGGAGAAACACTCAATAAACGAAAATATATTTAGAAGCTCCTCTAGCTTCTCAATTAGGGTAAATTCTTTTCTTACCATACACTATTCACAAATAACCACCAAACTAAATCATCACTGATTTTCCTCATTTCACTAGAATACATATCAAATCCACTAAGTATCTTTTGAGTCTCTTCCTCCGAAATCTGAGCAACCCTACACCACTCACTGACATCCTCCTTTTTTGCTTCTAGGTGAAACTGAAGACCATAGACATTCTTTCTGTATCTAAACCCTTGATTTAAGTATTTGGAAGAAGTTATAATCCTTACAGCATCTTTTGGAAGATCAAAGGTATCACCATGCCACTGTAAAGCCATTATTCTAGGATAATACTTTGAGAATACCGCATCCTTTGCACCATCTCCAGTTATTTGAAGCTCATACCACCCTATCTCTGCACCTCTATCACCTCTATACACCCTAGCTCCTAGAACACTAGCTACAATCTGTGCTCCGAAGGAAATACCAATCACAGGCTTGTTACTCTCAATAAATTCCTCAACAACTTTCTTCTCGTAGGCTATAAAGGGGTACCTATCTTCCTCATATATAGACTGGAAATTACCAAGAATTACCATTCCAGAGTATCTACTAGCAATCAAAGTTTGACTTCCCAACTCTTGCAAATGACTTGCTTCCACACAAGAAAAACTGATAACATACCTTTTTAAGCTTTCCTCAACATATCCTAACCTCTCCGTAGCCGAATTCACCACAGCCAATATCATACAACTCAAGTATACCACCCCATAGAACAATTTTTCAAATTTCTTCTACAACACTTCCAAAAATCCTCACCAAACTCGGTAACTACTTCCTCTCCACAGAAAAGATCCCAATATGTCCTTCCCTGACTCTCCAAAAAGTAGCTATTAGAGATACCACGGTGTTAATAAAAAGAACATACAATGTGTAGTTAGGAATCTGAAGAAATGGAAGTATCTCACAAAGAAGTATATAAAGCGTAGTCACCGAAAGCAAAGAAAACATTAGAATTTTTCTGGACTTTGGAATCACTACTTCTCTTCTAAGGAGTTTAATAAGCAACGAAGAAAAGACAATAGGCGCAACTGTAGAGGAGAACACTTTATACGCTATCAGTAAGGTAGGAATTATACCTTTTCCAAAGACAGCTACTACCGTAGCTACCAATATCACTAAAGCTGAAACTACCCTTATAAACCATACATTTTCAAATATTCTTTTCTCACCGAAGATTGAGGGTAGTAAATTTCTTGAGAGAACTGCAGTAGCCGTAACCAGTATCACATCTGCTCCAGACAAAGGTATTGAAATCAGAGCTACTAATACCAATGGCTTTGCTTCCTCAGGAACTAGAGAGAGAGAAAAAATAGGAATTATGTTATCTGGGTTTTCCACATTGCTAAACACTGCCCTACTTAGCACTCCAACTGCTACTATGAAAAACGAAATTACCAAAATTAGAAATGCTGAAAGCAAGACAGCCTTTCTTGCAATGCTACTATCCTTGGACGAGAATATCCTTGAATAGATATCAGGACCAAACAGGTATGATAACCCAACTGATGTAAATACCGTCAACAGCAACGATAAGCTAAATTTTTCACTAATTCCAAACTCTGCATTCATAAGCAACTTAGGCGAATAGCCAGCTTTGGAGAACACTAAATAAAATATTAGTCCAATTCCAACTACCATAAGTAGAACTTGAAGAAAGGAGGTTTTTATAGCCCCTACTTGCCCCCATACAAATGTGTAAATACCGAATATTAAAGCAAATACAATAAATGAAAGTATTTTATCACCAACCACAATTTGTGTAATATTACCCCCAGCAATTATCTGACCAGCTAACACAGAAATCCAAGCAACTAGTAACACAAAGGACGATAACCCTCTTATAGCCCTGCCATAGTTTCCTTCTATCACATCAATGATCGTAACCCCCCTAAGAGAATATATCACCTTTGCAAAGAAAATACCTAAAACAACAAGAAAAATTACTCCTGACAATGTCCACCATATCGCATTCCACCCAAGCTTATACCCCCAACCAGCAAGCCCAAATACAGAAGAAGCTCCAAAAACCAAAGCAACAAGAGACATAGCAATCTCAAATACACCTCCCCTACGACCATATACAGTATACTCCTCACTACCTACCTTCACAAACTTCCTAGAAAAAGCTAAAATAACCCCCAAAACACATAGAAAATATAAAAAGAGATAGATCATAGTTAACTATTATAAACAACTAGTTAACAGGTTCTCTACATAGGATAGAGTCTAAGATTCACAACTAGGTTAGTTTTTTCTTGGAGTTTCTTATCAGGGACTAGGTGAATTCTCTTTTTAGTAGGCGCATAAGAAGCTTGGTGTGGAGTTAAGTTTTATAGCTGACGAATGCTGTCTGGAAGCGAAAGTTGGGTTTTTGAAAGTGATGAAAAGATTCAGAAAAAATATAATTTTACTATGAATTACGAGAGGCTTTTGGAGGCCATTGAGTTCTTTGGGATCAGAGAGAAGATTTCAATTAGGTCTCTTAAGAGGATATATAGGAATATATCAAAGAAATTTCATCCTGATAGAGGTGGTGATATAGATGAGATGAGAAAAGCCAACGAGTTTTATAGGATACTTATGGAGTATTTAGAAACTTATGAGATACCAGTTACAGAAGAGGAGATAATTCGTTCTTCTCCTACTGCTTTTATGTATTTCCAGTATTACAAGAAGCAAGATAAAGATGGTAGGATAGGGTTTTGATATGAACTACAGAGAAATGGTAATTGATGCTATGAATATTGCTAAAAGGGCTGGTGAGGTTTTGAGGGAAGGGTTTTACAGAATTTTGGAAGGGGGGATAGAGTATGAACTTAAGGGTTATGCTGATCCTGTTACGGAGTATGACAAGAGGTCAGAGAGTATTGTAGTTGAGGAACTTTTGAGTAAGTAT
Organism: Brevinematia bacterium; assembly: GCA_039630355.1. Classification (NCBI taxonomy): domain Bacteria; kingdom Pseudomonadati; phylum Spirochaetota; class Brevinematia; species Brevinematia bacterium. The sequence goes on along the minus strand of JBCNVF010000052.1, from coordinate 8,566 downwards.
CCGAGGTCAGCGATTCTTTCCGAAGAAGTTGGTGAATATTCTTTGGGGGAGGGTGTAAGGTGGATAGTAGATCCTCTTGATGGGACTGTTAACTTTATACATGCGATACCCTTTATATCAATATCCATAGCTTTGGAAGTTGACAATGAGATAGTTGGTGGTGTTGTTTACAATCCTGTGCTTGATGAAATGTATTATGCAATAATTGGTGAAGGTAGTTATTTCAACAATAGAAGAATTTTTGTTTCAAAGGTTTCATCGGCACAGCAATCTTTGGTTGTGACTGGTTTTCCGTATTTGAGGGAAGGCAGGGTTGAGGAACTAATGAAACCTTTACCAACGATAATTAGGGATTATCAGGGGTTTAGAAGAATAGGATCTGCAAGTATAGATCTTGTGTATGTGGCAAGAGGTAGCTTTGAAGTATTCTACGAGGAGAACTTAAAGCCTTGGGATACATCTGCTGGGAAGATAATAGTTGAGGAAGCTGGTGGCAAGGTAACAGATTACAGAGGGAATAAATATACCATAAACTCCAAGACCATTATAGCTTCAAACGGCTTAATTCACGATCAAATACTTTTGCTACTGGAAGGTGTTTCGGAGCCATAGTAGACAAATGCGTTTTTAGTTTTTCTCTTAGGTCACTCTGGCATTGAATTATTGAAACTTAGAGACAGTGGATAGAGCTTAGCCTTACACTTCTAGGTAGTATTCTCTATGCAACAGAGAAGTTATTTTATTAGACAGCCACATCATAGGAAATCCAAAGATGAAGTTTATTATGCCCTCAACCACCATTGCTATATACCACTCTCCTAGCGAGATGCTTCTGAAAACTAAGAATATAGCGAAAAGAGAGAGATATTTTATAAATGTGCCGAGTAATGAGACTATTGGGATTGTAAATAGCATTTCAAATATAAATATTGTTTTGAAGAACTCAACACTAAGTGCTACGGTAGCAAAGGCTATGGAGCGTGTGCCTACTGAGGACCCAGAAAGTATGTCCATCACAAGTCCAACTATAGCTCCTAGAATTATTCCTTGTGATGTTCCAACTTTGAAGGAGTAATATATAATGAATATCATCAGGAGGTCAGGGAAAAATCCAAAAACTTTGAGGTTGGGTATACTTTGTAGCACCATTAAGGCACCTATTATTACAATAGCCCAGACTCTTCTCATAACTTACGAATACCTATCTCTGATCATCTCATACTCAGTAACGAGATTTTTCTCAATCTCGTCTATTTTTTCAACTTCCTCATTGGGTACTTCTATCTTTATTCGTATAATTTCAGATATAGATTTCATATTCTGTATTTCACTAACAGGGACCCGGAAATTGACAACCAAGTCGTGCGTGAGTTCGTAAAGCTTTAGCATTATCTTTGCCATTTTGATTTGTTTTTCTGGCGAGCAGTAGGAGTCGATTTTATCATAAGCTGTTTGCTGTAGGAAACCTACCTTTATGACTCTAGCAATCTCAAGTATTAGTCTTTCGGACTGAGGCAAAGCGTCCAATCCAATGATTTTTACGATTTTCTGGAGCCTGTCTTCTCTTATCAACAGATCCATCATTTTCTGTCTTATCTCCTTGTAGTCGGGGTCAATTTTACTCCACCATTCTGTGACTGTATCAACGTAGAAGCTATAGCTTGTCATCCAGTTTATTGATGGAAAATGTCTCTGACTTGCTAAAGATTTATCTAGTGCCCAGAAGCACTTTGTGAATCTTTTGGTGTTTTGGGTTACGGGTTCGGAGAAGTCACCACCTGCTGGAGAAACTGCACCGATTATGGTCAAAGAACCTTTGGAGTGTTCTAAAGTCTCAACAAAACCTGCTCTTTCATAAAATGCTGCGAGTCTAGAGCCGAGGTAAGCGGGGAATCCTTCCTCAGCAGGCATTTCTTCCAGCCTACCTGAAAGCTCTCTGAGTGCTTCAGCCCATCTACTGGTAGAGTCAGCCATAAGTGCAACATTATATCCCATGTCTCTAAAATATTCACCAATGGTTATACCTGTGTATATTGATGCTTCTCTAGCAGTAACTGGCATATTTGAAGTATTGCCGATTATAACTGTTCTTTCCATAAGGGGTCTTCCCGTTTTGGGATCAACAAGCTTTGGGAAATCTTCAAGAACCTCGGTAAGCTCATTTCCTCTTTCTCCGCAACCCACGTATACTATTATATCTGCATCTGACCATCTAGCAAGCTGATGTTGAGTTACGGTCTTTCCTGTGCCAAATCCCCCAGGAATTGAAGCTGTTCCACCTCTAGCAATAGGGAAAAAGAAATCTATAACCCTTTGTCCTGTAAACATTGCTTCAGACGGAATATACTTGTTGTTTATAGGTCGTGGTATCTTAACTGGCCATTTATGATACATTTTGAGTTCTTGTTTACCTACAACCGGATCCTCAAGCACGCATATAACATCACTGACTTTGTATTCTCCCTCACTAGCGATATACACAACCTTGCCAGACTTATCAGGCGGAACGAGAACTTTATGTATTATTCTTGTAGTTTCGGGGACTTCACCTATTACCATTCCGCCGTGTAATATATCTCCCTCCTTAACAATTGGTTTAAAGTGCCACCTTTTTTCTCTGTTTAATGCTGGTAAGTCAATTCCTCTAGGTATAAATATGCCATACTCATATATTTCGTCCAGTGGTCTCTGAATTCCATCGTATATTTTTGATAGGAGTCCAGGACCTAGTTCTACAGATAGAGGCTCACCTGTTCCATAAACAAAATCTCCCGGCTTAACTCCTGAAGTGTTTTCGTATATCTGGACAATAGCCTTATTCTCATTCAAAGAGATGACCTCTCCTATGAGCAGATATTTTGAGACCCTAACGACTTCCATCATCTTGAGATTTTTAACATCTCTCACAATCGCAATAGGTCCATTGATCTCCTCTATAATTCCAGCAACATTACCCACCACTTTGCTCTCAGTAGTTTCAACCATATTCCCACCTTCACAAACATATTTCAAACAATTTTTACAAAAACCACAAACTTTTGTCAAATTGTAATAAATCTGAAGTTTGGTCATCGGAAACACTGCAAATACTATCGCTCTTCCTTAATCTCTACCAAACTCTGCTACAAACTTCAGTTATGAGCACTTGAAAATTTTGTTTTTTGTATTATAATACTCATAATACTCCTAAAGAGGAGGTAAGTATGAGAGGAGTAAACTTACTTTCAATACTAACAATTTTTTTGCTGATGCTTCCGATAGTAGCCTTAGTTAACACGAGCTGTACTCCAGAACCGACACAGCCACCATCTTCTGGACCTGGTGGAGGTGGTGGAACTCAAGAAAATGTTACAATCTCTGGGAAAATAACCAACTACTCGGATGGTTGGAAGCCCTATGCTACCAAAGATGATGTGAATTTTATATACGGCACTGTAGCATCAAGTGGTGAGCCGAGGGATTATTCTATTCAAGTTCCGAAGAATTGGGGAAATGCGAAGGTAGGGGTATACCATGACGCTAACAATAACAACAAGATTGATTCTGGTGAAGAGAGTATTTCAGTCAATATTACGGTTGGTTCTGAGAATATAACAGTACACTTTACGATTATACCACTCCTAACGATAAGTGGAAAACTCGTGGGAAATCCAACTGCTGAATGGAAAGTTGGTGTTACGGTTGGAAGCTGGCCGAATTACGAATACAGATACGGGTCTGTTAATACTTCAACATGGGATTACACTATAAAGCTGGTATCAAACACTTATGTGGTTGAGCTATTCGCATTTAAGGATACTAACGGTAATGGTTCTTACGATATTGGTGAGGCGATAGCGAGAAACGGACTTTCGGAGTTCAGATTGGTAAGTAATATCGTTACCAACATAAACATTCCGAGCCTTAGTAGCATGACTCTAAAAATAGGTGTAACAAACAACGTTTATAACCTCAAGGTTGGAGCATTTGTTTATTCTTGGTCCTACGGCACATACAATCTTAGTGCACCAACAACCTCAAAAGATTATGAGCATACGCTGACAGTGGAAAGCTCACCTGGTGATAATTTAGTAGTGGGCATATACTACGATGATAATAACAATAATAGACTAGATCTCTCACAACAAGGTTCGCATGTTTTCCCACTTGAAGGAATTTTGGAAGCTCAAGGAATTCCATATAGTGCTGGTGAGCAGAAGATTCCGATACATCTTGTTCCACAAGCTGTGACTGGAAGCATTCATTACCTAGGAGGAGCGAGTGGTTTTAAGCCGGTTTTAGGACGAAATCAAGGAATTATGAATATGATGATCCTTGGGTATGGAACTGTTTCAGGAAATAGTTACGAAATAAAGTTCTATACTACTTCTAACAACACTGATTTGACAAATGTTGATCCAGTTATGTTTAAGGATATTAACAATAACTCATTGTTTGATGGAATGACATCAGGAGAACCTTACGTTAACTGGTATAACAGCTACGCAATGGAGTTTGGAGGTACGTTTATTACTAACATTAAAATAAATCCAGAAACCCCTTCCACCAACATTGCAAACTTTGGTATTTTGAAAACAACGGTAAATGTTTCTCTCTCAGGCACAGATGCGGATCAGTTTAAACTCATTGAAGGTGGATTTATTGGAATGTTGAACAACAAATACAAATCCTTACCGGGATCTTACGAAACTTACACTGACACTAACAGAAAAGTTAGTCATCTTGTTATGTTCTTCAAGGACGATAACGGTAACAACACTGTTGAGACAGTATTATTTGGTGGTTTGTTTCAAAATGTGCCCAATGTTTCAGATACTATTGGTGCGAAATTTGTTGTAATATCAAATCAAACTGCAGTTTCGGTAAGTGAAACTCTGATAAGGGCTATTACAACTAATATAATAAATGGTGATTACACTAAAGCAACCAATCCGCAAGTTGTGGGGCAAGGATTTATGGGGATGTCAGGTTCTAATCCTGAGGGTATGGTGTCTTCCGCAGTAAAGGTCACCTCCACTAATGTGGTTCTTACAACATATTCAAGCACAAGTTCTCCTTTCTTTAAGTTTAGTGTAAAAGATGTTGGTAATAGAGGATTTGATAGTCCAAATATAGCTACCAATTCTGCCGGTCAATATGAGGTAATGATTTGGTTGCTAACACCAACGAATATTACAACCAATCTTATGTGGTATATAACCAACCAATAGGTATTTCAGGGGGATCTCCCCCTTTTTTATTTCGTTGATCAAGTTTGCTAATCAGTTCTCAAAAAGCTTTGTTTTAGTGAAGCTGTTCAGTCTCACCTTATTTTAAACTTTTTGCTCACTTAACCTCCTTTGTCTCTAGGTAACATTTGTCAATCATAAACTTTGCTTTACGAAGTCTCTTAGGTGCCTATTGAAAAGAGTATTTATCTGATCCTCAGGGGACTAAGAGAGAGAAACTATACCTAATTGTGAATTTTGGACTTTATTGCCAGCCTCATTAGTATTTTGAAAGATTGTGGGGAGTTGATATAAAATTTTTTGTAGGCTGGAAGGATTTTGCCCCCATCGTCTAGTGGACAGGACACGGGGCTTTCAATCCCGTAGCAGGGGTTCGATTCCCCTTGGGGGCGCAAGGAGTAACGTTATGGGAGTTCCTAAACACAAAAAATCCTACAGAAGGGTGAGAAACAGGAGAACTAGGGTTTTTTATCACACTTTGCCTTTCCCTGAAGAGCTTTATGTAAAGTGTAGTGAATGCGGTAAACTAAAGCTACCCCACAGAGTTTGTCCATACTGTGGTAAATACAGGGGAGTAACATATATTAACTTATCAAGGAGAGAGGAGAGAAGAAGGAGAAAGATGGAGGAGCGAGCTAAAACTAGGATCTAGAGCTTATGCAACTGATTGATGGCAATTTAGTATCCTCTTATGTCAGAGAGAACTTAAAACAATTGGTGTTAAAAAAGAGTTTTAAGATTACTCTAGCAGTTATCTTGGTTGGAAACAATCCTGCTTCCAGAGTTTATGTCTCTGCTAAGACTAGGGAGTGTAGAGAGGTTGGTATAGAAACTAAAGACTTTTTTCTTCCTGAAGATACACGGGAAGACGAGCTTTTGCGTATCATAGGTGAGCTTAACAGAGATGATGATGTTGATGGGATTTTGGTGCAACTTCCGCTTCCAAAGCATATAGATGAATTCAGAATTATAACCAGTGTGTCTCCGTTTAAAGATGTTGATGGGTTTCATCCTGAGAATATTGGCAGACTAGCAATAGGTAAACCTTTCGTAGAGCCTTGTACTCCTAAAGGAATAATTAGACTTATGGAGTATTATAACATACCTATTGAGGGGAAAAGAGCGGTAATTGTTGGGAGGAGCAATATAGTTGGGAGGCCACTATCTTTAATGTTACTTCACAGAAATGCTACGGTTACGATATGTCATTCAAAAACTTCTGACCTTGCTGAAGTTACCAGAAGTGCTGATATTTTGGTTGTGGCTGTGGGGAAGCCTTTTTTTGTAAAGAGTAACATGGTAAAGGAGGGTGCAGTGGTGATAGATGTTGGGATCAATAGGGTGGAACTGGAGGGAAAAAGTAAGGTAGTAGGGGATGTAGACTTTGAGGATGTGAAAAATTTATGTTCTTTCATAACTCCTGTTCCGGGTGGTGTTGGGCCGATGACTAGAGCAATGTTATTGGAAAACACTTATACGCTTGCAATTCGCAGAAGGGAATGTTGAACAACTGAGGTAGTGAAGTAGGTGATGTGGGCAGAGGGGGACTTGAACCCCCACGGGTTTGCCCCATCAGATCCTAAGTCTGACGCGTCTGCCAATTCCGCCATCTGCCCTGGATTGGGTCGTACAGGACTCGAACCTGTGGCCCGCTGATTAAGAGTCAGCTGCTCTACCAACTGAGCTAACGACCCATCCAAGAACACGCGCCTGGCGGGACTTGAACCCGCAACCATTGGATTCGAAGTCCACCGCTCTGTCCTTTTGAGCTACAGGCGCTTCCTTCGCTATAATTATACAATAGCATCCCTATCTCTGTCAAACAAAGTCCCTGCTGTTCACAACTATCTCTCTCTTGCATATTATGCTCCCCCTATGAGACAACTCCCTAGCCTTGCCTCTCTTACTCGCACCTGCTACCACAATAACCTCGATGGTCATTTAACCTCCCTACCTCCATATCTCAAAATTCCCTCATCGCAAGCATCACTATGTTTCTTTCTTCTGCCTCTATCACTCTAGTAATCCTTGCTGGTTACTCTCCGTATCTTCCTGTGTATCTACTTAAGACTCTTTAGGAAAAATCATCTTTGACCTTGGAGGAGTATTATTCTGATATATTTCACAAACGCTTTCCTCTTCTTGTCAGTTCTGCAAAGCCCTCCAGTTATTTCTAGAACACTCTCTCCCAAATTTATTGAAACCCATCTAGGTTTTTTTCATAATTTAGCCTGAAGATTAAGAAAAGAATTGTATGAAATTAGTTACATCAATATTATTCTTACCAACAGTTTTCCGTTTTTTTATCTCTTTCTATTAAAGGAGGAGTTGTATGCTTTCAAGAATAACTTCATTGTTGATTGTGCTTTTGATTTTAGTATCAACAGTGATTGCAGCACTTGATGATATTAGTGATTATTATCAGCTTCCTGAGGGAACGAAAAGCATCGTTATTGAGTTTTCATCCCCTATTGTGAATTTTGGGCAGTATGAGAAAATGATCGAGGAGTTTAACAAGAAAGTCAAGTTGTCTTTTTATCCTAAGCTGGGTTACACCGTAACTTTTATATCACCCTCTAAGTTTGAGATTGTTTTTACTGAGAATCTGAAGCTTTTTAAGATATATACCTTGAGTATAGGAAACTATAGAGAGATAACGGATATAAGCAATAGACCAGTTTCTATAAAAGTTGCCTCCAAGGATTTTAAGGGTATATACAGATTCGTATTGGGGAAGTTTGAGATACAGGATGCCTATGTTGGCTCAATTCGCTGGGAAAAGAATGGTTTTTCGGTAGAATATGTTTTGAAGTTCAGTGGAATTCCTGATCTTGAGAGTTTAAGGGAGAACTTAACCATCTATTCTGGAAATCAGGTGATACGTGACTTTTCGCTTAAATACAAGTCTATCGGCTACGATAGTGTAAGTATACAAATAAATGAACTCGAAGAGGGAACCAAATATAACATAAGCATTGGAGATAATGTTTTGGTGATTGGGGGATTTGTCAAACTAGGGAAGAAGTATAACCTTGAATTCAGTACTCCGGGTAGACTAGAAATAGTTGAAGTAAAACAGATTCTAGGAGGTCATTACTATTATTACGACGAGCAATACTGTTTGAGAATAAAGTTTAATAATCCGTTGGAAGAAACTTCGGATAACAGAAGATACGTAAAAGTCTTCCTAAAACATCGGGAGGGTGAAGTAGAAGACGAAGAAGACGAGATGGGGGTTGATGAAATAGTAATAGAAGGGGAGTATGTGTACATATACGGAGATTTTAAAGAGGGTCAGAGTTGGGAGATACTGTTTGATATGAATTTAACTGACATTT
>JBCNVF010000051.1 GCA_039630355.1 Brevinematia bacterium | reverse complement strand
AAAAATAGACAAAGAAGAACTTGACCAAGGAACAAAGGAAGCACTTGAAAGGGTAAAAGAAGAGTTTGAAAAAGTAGCGGTAAAAGAAAATGGTTTGAAAAATGCGATAGAGAAAGGAAACTATGAGCTTGTTGATTATGTGTTAAGAGCAACTGAGGATTACCTTGTGACGGACGATGACTTAAAACCGCTGTTTAGACTGGATCCAAAAAAGCTCCTTCTTTTGAAAGATAAGCTTTCAACACTTTCTCAGGCAGGAGACTATATAAACGGTATTGTTAGAGGAATATCTGAAGGCAAAGTGCTTGAAGATGTTGTAAGAGAAGCTGAAAAACTTAAATTTAGTGAGACTAACGTTAAGGTTACAATGAGCAAAGAAGTAAGAGTAAACATAGATCCAGACAAGATTGATTGGGAAAAACTCCGCTCATACAGTTTTCTTTCTCCAGATGAAGTTGACAACGTTGAGAGGTATGTAAGGGCTGTGTATAACAATGTAGCAGAGCAAAACACAGTATGGCACAAGTTAGCAAGAAGACTTGTTAGTGCCATAAGAAACATAACTAAGCACGATGAAGACAAGATAATAGAAATGATTGAAAGAAACTCTCCAAAAGCAAAAGGCATTGTAAGAGACATTATTGTTTTGAAAGGACTACCAAAGCCTCTTACTGGTGGTGATATTGAAATTCCCAGCATAAAAATGTCTGTAGATGGTGAAGTAGATGAGCTAGCAAGAAAAACTGTCTTCAAAACAGGGTTTCAAACTACTAGGACTGAAGGAGGAAAAAAGAAAAGAATATTTAACGTTGCTATAAGAGATTTAAGCGTTTTGAAGAAAGCAAAAGCACCAACTTACGTAGACGAAGAGAGCGAATTTGGAGACGAAATCGTTGAAATGGTTGGTGAGGCAACTGATGTCTTGACAGCACCGATACTACCCTTAACATACGCACAACTAAAGTATTATACTATTGGAAACCTAGCAGAAAAGTTGAGAGGAGTAAAGACGTTTGAAGATGCTATTGAAAGTGAGATAAATAAGTTTTCTGACGTTTTAGGTCTTACAGAGGATGAGAAAAACCTTCTTCTTGCTAAAACTAAAGTTCCTGTGGTTGAAAAAGCAGAAGAAAAGTTAGGAGTGTTTGATAAAGCAATCTTACAGAATCCGGTTCTTCGTGAAATGCTGGCAAGAAACATAGTCTTGACTAACAACTTGGATGTAATGTTTGGGAAACTTTTTGCAGAGTTTATAAACAAAAAAGTATTGGACAACTTTAAAAAGTCTCTGGACCTTACGCAATTTTCTAGAGACGAGCAAGATAGAATAAAGAAGGTGATTGACAGCATAAACCCTAAGGAAGTTGATTTTTCTAAAGAAATATCTGAGCTTGCATCTAAGAGACTTGGTGAGGTATTCAATCCGAAGATATTCACATTTTTTACGCTGTCTGGAAGCAAGCAAATTTACAAAGCGATGATAGATGCTTTCAAGAGGGCTGGATGGCAGGAAGAAGATGACGACATCGTTTTGACTGTGATGAGTAATGCACTCAGCACAATAAAACAGAAAATCAAGGATGCTTTTGTTGAAGCCAAAGTTGCTGAAGCTGGAGTGCTAAAAAAGCTTGAAAAAACAATGCAGGAAATATCTGATTACAAAGCAAGAAAACAACAACTGGAGCTGGGAATAGAGCAGATAAAAAGCAGGCTAAGGGAGCTGGAGGCAGAAAAAGCAAATCTAGCAGGCAAGGTAGAGACAAAGACAACAAAAGAGTTTTCGGAAGAAACAGAAAAAGCGGAGTTAGTGGAACAAGAAGCTTTTAGAAAGTACGGAATAGAGAGTGACAAAGACATTGAAGGAGTTTTGAAAGCAAACAATGGTCTTTCTGAGGTTGATAACTTTGCAATATTTTTAGGTATCCTAAGTGAAGAAGGAGATACTACTGCTAAACTTAGAAAGTTTGCTGATATTGACCCAGACAGAACAATTGAGTACTTGATGAAAATTTCTCCGACTATCTTCGTGAGAAGTGAGTCTGGAATATCCAAGGAGAAAAAGCTTGAGTTGCTGAAAAACTTTCAAGAGGAAGTTAGCAAGGCAGACAACAAAAAAGAGGTCCTTGATAAGTATATAGATAACCCGTTGTTCGGAGTTGATATTTTTGAGGCTGGTCTGTCCTTCAAGTATTTCAGAGAAAAGATGGGAAGAGCGATGCCTAAAGTAAAGCAGATGGAGGTAGAACCAGAAGCAGAACCGGTTGTAAGGCAGAAAGCTGAGTCTACCGTTGAGTTGTCTAGTGTGGAAAACATAGAAAAAGAGATAGGCAGGCTACAAGAGCAACTTAGAAGAAGTGAAGATGATCTGATGCAGGTGGAGAAAGAAATCCTTAAGAGGGAAAAGATATTGGATGAGGTGAAAGAGAAGGTTGAAGAACCACACGTAGTGGAAAAAGTTGATAAAATGACACTGAAATGGAAACAAAAGGAAGGGGGACTGGAACTAGAACAGTTTGATAGGATAAAAGAGGAGTTTAAGAAAGCAATTATTACTCCATACAGAGCAATAGTGTTTGGTGTGGTAAATCCTGCACAAAAACTGGAAGACAAAGTGAAAAAACTTCTAGGTAAGAAAAGTGGAAAAGTTGTAAAAGCTATAGCGGAGATTTTTGAGAAACTGCAGAAGCTACATACAGACATAAGGACTGCTAGGTTGCAGAGTGAAATAGTGTTGCAGGGTATAAGAGAGGAAGTCTTTGAAAGAATGCTTGAAACACTGAAACCTAGCAAAACCATTTATCTGAAAAGCGTAGTATCTGACAGAGTGCTAAACAACATAAATGCAGTAAGAGTTGACAATGTATTTATAAGAGATGCTAGTGAAACGCTTGAAGGAGTGGTGGAGGGAATAAGTTCTTTAAGAGACGTTGCTGATGTATCAAGAAGTTTATCTAGGCTTCTAGGATACGTTAAGTTTGACAACTTAAACTACCTAGCAGATGGAATTGATGCTGTCATTATTCAAAGAAGCATAGATTTTTTAAGAGATGAAAAAACTGTGGTAAACCGTTTTGACAGAGTAAAACAGGCAATAAGGAACTCGTTTATCGTTAGTATGTCTCCAGCATCCGAAGAAATTGTTATGTCAGTCAGGACTAACATACACAAGAGGATGGAAGAAATACTAAGGAGTCTAGGACACGTTACTGATGAAAAGGAAATGGTTCTTACAAACCTTGTACAGATATTGAAAGACAAGGCAATAAAAATGGAAAAAGAGGTTAACCCAGAAAACATAACAAGAAGAGCGGTTGAACAATTTGTAGAGTTTTTACTTATGTCTGCCTCTAGAGAGTTCATTGAAAAGGGACTTGAAGCACTTGATGGTATAGGAGATATAAGCTTGCTTTTGAAGGATAAGAGCAAGATAAGGGACATTGTGTATAGAATATTCTCGGCAAAGGACCCAAACCTGATACCTACATACAACTTATTTAAGTTTGCTTTTCTCAAAGGAGAAGACTATGACAAAGGTGTTGAGGATGTAATAAAGGTGGTAAGAGAACTTAAAAATGTACCAGAAGAAAGAGGCGTGATAGAAAGCAACATAAACGGTATTTTTGGTCTGTATGACGAGCTTTTTCAGAAAAGCAACAAGAAAACTATGTTTGCTGTACCATTCCAAACTCTTGTTAAGAACATAAACAACGCTGGGACGATGGAAGAAAAGAACAAAATTGTAGGAACATTTGCCGAGATAATGAGTCTGAAAGGAGATAAAGTAGTCCTTACAAACCTTACTGATACCAACAGATACTTGGCGCTACTTAGCAGGTATAGAACACTACCGGAGGATGTAAAGAACATTGTTGACAAGTATGGGTTTATGCAGGTAGATATACTACCAAGGGTTGCAACAGACACGCAAGCCGTTGCTTTACAGGTTGCACTAAGAAAGCACGAAAGAATAGCGAAAAGAGAAAGTATAGAAGATCTCCTAAAGGATGACCTAAGGGCATTTAAGCCAGAGGAAGATATTGCAACTGTTAACTTGCTTATATCTGCCAGAATACTTGAAGAAAAACAATACAACCTGAAGGTGATAAAGCAATTTCCAAAAGAACTGCAAGAAAATGTGAGAGAGTTTTTATCAGAAATAGACAAGCAACTGTTTGCTAACGTACTTAGGAAGTCAGATGAGGAGCAAGCAAGAACGATTTCTAGTCTCTTTAAGAAAGTTTTTGGTAAAGGAACAAAGATAAACAGCGTATTGCTTAATAATCTCGTGGAAGCATTACTTTTTAAGTTTGTGAAAGCACAGACGAGAAGCGTGCTAAAAGACCAGATAAGAAGAAACTACAAGGCATACAGCGTTGCGTTGGGAGACATAGAACTTGGAGTAAGCAGTGGAATGAATGCAACAATAATAGCAAATATGCTTGATGGCAGTTTGAGAAGCGTACCAGACGAGGTAAAACCATACTTAACAAGTCTTATAAAGAAGGTTTTAATTGAGGGAAGACCGGAAGACAAATTCGCTATCACTATTCATCAAAACGCAGAAAAGTACGCAGACTTGCTAAAGATGTTCAATATCAGCA
>JBCNVF010000050.1 GCA_039630355.1 Brevinematia bacterium | reverse complement strand
TTTCCAGTGGTTATTAGGCCTGCGTTTACTCTTGGGGGCACTGGGGGAGGAATAGCGTATAACATAGAGGAGCTTAAGGTTATTGCAGAAAGAGGGCTTAGGGCTTCAATGATAAACGAGATTTTGGTGGAAGAATCGCTGATAGGATGGAAGGAGTTTGAGTTTGAGGTGATGAGGGATAAGAAGGACAATGTTGTTATCGTTTGTTCAATTGAGAACTTTGATCCTATGGGTGTGCATACTGGTGATTCCATTACTGTTGCTCCTGCTCAAACTCTTACCGATAAGCAATACCAGATTCTTAGAAATGCTTGTATTGATATAATGAGGGAGATAGGAGTAGAGACAGGTGGATCAAACATTCAGTTTGCAGTTAATCCTGAGAAGTTTGAATTTATGGTAATTGAGATGAATCCGAGAGTATCAAGAAGTTCAGCTCTTGCGTCAAAAGCTACAGGATTTCCAATTGCGAAAATTGCTGCAAAGCTTGCCGTTGGTTATACTCTTGACGAAATACCTAATGATATTACTAAAGAAACTCCAGCTTCATTTGAACCTACACTTGACTATGTGGTTGTGAAAATGCCAAGATTTGCGTTTGAGAAGTTTCCAGATGCTACTCCAGTGCTTGGTACTCAAATGAAATCAGTTGGAGAAACAATGGCTATTGGTAGAAGCTTTAAGGAAGCTTTTGTCAAAGCAATAGTTGGATTAGAGATTGGTAAGAAATTCTTTGAGGGGATTTTTTCAAAAGATCCTTCTTACCTGAATGATATTGATGCGATAAAACCGAAAATAGTCTCCATGCTAAGAGAACCTAACCCTGATAGGATTTTTTATATAAAGGACGCTATGAAGATAGGAATGAGTGTTGATGAGATATACAACTATACTAGGATAGATAGGTGGTTTCTTAATAACCTCAGGGAGATTATTGAAGCAGAGGATTCAATTCCGAGTAGATTGGAGGATATAACGAGTGAGCAGATGGTTTATTATAAGCAGGTAGGCATAACAGATCATTTGATAGCTCTCAAGACAAACAGAACTGAGATGGAGGTTAGGGAGTATAGAAAGAAGTTGAGTGTTAACCCTACTTACAGGATAGTGGACACCTGTGCTGCTGAGTTTGAGGCTAAGACCCCTTATTATTATTCCACCTATGATGAGGAATGTGAGTATGTTGGGAGTGGAAACAAGAAAGTAGTTATACTTGGTAGTGGTCCAAACAGGATAGGTCAGGGAATAGAGTTTGATTACTGTTGTGTTCATTGCTCGATGGAGTTGAAAAGGTGGGGGTATGATGCAGTTATGGTTAACTCTAATCCAGAGACTGTATCTACTGATCACGATATATCTACCCGCTTGTATTTTGAGCCTCTTACTTTTGAGCATGTGATGAATGTTATTGAAAGGGAGTTGCCTGAGGGAGTTATACTTCAGTTCGGGGGACAAACACCATTAAAACTTTCGTTGCAACTTAGGAATGCTGGGGTTAAGATTTTGGGAACTTCTGCTGAAAGCATAGATATAGCAGAGGATAGGGAGAAGTTTAGCGAACTTCTTACCAAGCTTGGGATAAAGCAACCTGAGAGTAGAACTGCAACTGGTATAGATAAAGCACTTGAGATGGCTGAAGAGCTAGGATATCCTGTTTTGGTAAGACCCTCTTATGTGCTTGGTGGAAGAGCAATGAATATTGTTTATAGTAAGGAGGAGTTTTTGGAGTTTGCGAGAGAGGCTATAATGGTTTCCGAGGGTTCTCCTATCCTTATAGACAAGTTTCTTCAGGATGCAATTGAGGTAGATGTTGATGCGGTGAGTGATGGTAAGGATGTTATCATAGCTGGGATTATGGAGCACATTGAGGAAGCAGGAGTGCACTCAGGAGATAGTGCTACAGTGATACCTCCTTTCTCGTTACCTAGGGATATTATTGATACGATAAGAAGTTATACTGTAATGATTGCTAAAGAGCTAAAGGTAGTAGGGTTGATAAACATCCAATATGCTGTGAAGGACGGTGAAGTTTATGTGTTAGAGGCTAACCCTAGAGCCTCAAGAACTATTCCTTTTGTCTCTAAGGCAACTGGTATACCTTGGGCAAAGATCGCAACTAGGGTGATTATAGGTCATTCCTTGAAGGAGATAGGTGTAAAAGAGCCAAGGCTTAACTACTATGCTGTTAAGGAAGTTGTTCTTCCATTTGATAAGTTTGCAGAAGTTGAACCAGTTCTTGGACCTGAGATGAAATCAACAGGTGAGGTTATGGGGATAGATGAAAGCTTTCCGATGGCTTATGCAAAGTCTGAGATTGCTGCAGGTACAAACCTTTCTCTCAAAAGTGTTCTTCTGACGATAGATGATAAGGATAAAGCTAGAATTCTAAACATAGCTAGAGCCCTACAAGATCTGGGGGTAAGTATTTATGCAACTTCGGGAACTTATAAGTTCCTCAGTGAAAATGGGATACAGTCCGAATTGGTGTTGAAAATAGGAGAAGGCAGACCTGATCTGTTGGATCATATAAAAAACGGTAAAATAGGGATGATATTCAACACCACAAGAACCAGAAAGTCAGTTAAGGATGAGGTTAGTATAAGAAAACTTGCGATAAAGTATAGAATACCTTTAATAACGACTATACCTGCAATGTATGCTGCAGTTGAGTCACTCAAGTCGATAAAGGAAAGTGAGTTTAGGGTAAAGTCGCTTCAGGAGTATTATAAAAGCGAGTCTCATAGTTTTGTTAAAGGTGAAAGTTAGTAGTATTGGCATCTTTACTGTTGTTCTTGGAGGACTTTGTTGTGTAGGGAAAGCTTTGTCTGTTAATGTTTCGTTTTTGGAGAGAAAGTGATTTCAACATTTCTTTCTTTTCAGTGAAAGGGAGAAATTGTTGAGTAAGCAGTATTAGCAAGTTTTAGACTTTATTGGAAAGAGAGTTGTTTTTGAAACAAACTCTTTTGTTTCTTTAAGATATCATAGCTTTTTGGGGACTTTCCATATATGGCTAGTGATGTGATTGCATGTATAGGTGCAGGGTATGTTGGTGGAACAACTATGGCTGTGATTGCCTATAAATGTCCTGATGTAAAGGTTATAGTTGTGGACATAGATGGTGAGAAAATAGAGAGATGGAATTCGGACAATTTGCCTGTTTATGAGCCAGGTTTAGATGATATTGTTAAGGAGGTAAGAGGGAGGAATTTATTTTTTTCGGTGGATATACCGTCTGCGATAAGAGAAGCAAGTATGGTATTCGTGAGTGTTAATACTCCGACGAAAGAGTACGGAGAAGGGAAGGGGATGGCTCCTGATCTAAGTAATCTTGAGAGATCAGCAAGACAAATACTTGAGTATGCTAATGGGGATAAGATAGTTGTTGAAAAGAGCACAGTTCCGGTAAAAGCAGCAGAAGCGATTGAGAAAGTTCTGACTTCTTCAAAAAAGTATCACTTTGAGGTTTTATCAAATCCTGAGTTTTTGGCAGAAGGTAGTGCTGTAAACGATCTGCTTTATCCTGACAGAGTTTTGATAGGTTCTAAGGAAACACCCGAGGGGATGAAGGCTAGAGAGAGACTTGTTGAGCTTTATGCAAGATGGGTTCCTAGGGAGAAAATTATCACTTCTGATATCTGGAGTGCTGAACTTTCAAAACTAGCTTCTAACGCATTTTTGGCGCAAAGAGTATCTTCCATAAACTCTCTTTCGGAGTTGTGTGAGAAAGTAGGAGCAGATATTGAAGAGGTTTCAAGAAATGTTGGTCTTGATACTAGAATTGGTAACAAGTTCTTAAAGGCTAGTGTAGGTTTTGGGGGATCTTGTTTCAAGAAAGATATTCTTAATCTTGTCTACATCTGTAAAACTTATGGTCTTGATGAAGTTGCTGATTATTGGCTTAAGGTAGTTGAGATAAATGAACATCAGAAAACTAGATTCGTGTTGAACATGATAAGGGAAATGTCTTTTACATTAGCTGGCAAGAAAATAGCGCTTTTTGGTTTTGCATTTAAGGCTAATACGAATGATACGAGAGAAAGTGCAGCAATAACTATTGCCAAGAAACTATTGGAAGAAAAAGCTATTCTTAGTATCTGTGACCCGAAAGCTCTTGAGAACGCTAAGAAGGATCTGCAAGGTGTTAAGGGAACCGTAGATTATGTTGATGATCCTTACGATGCGGTAAAGGAAGCAGATGCTATAGCAGTTATAACTGAGTGGGAGGTTTTCAGAAATTTGGACTATAGTAGAATTTTCTCGCTGATGAGAAAACCTGCTTATATATTTGATGGTAGGAATATTCTAGATCATAAGTTGTTATACTCTATTGGATTTAATGTGTATCCAATAGGTAAGCCACCTCTTACACATTTTGGTAAGAAATAAGGAGGCCAGATGCAGAAAAGGGTTTTGGTAACCGGGGGAGCAGGATTTATTGGTAGCCATTTATGTGAGAGATTACTGGAGGAAGGCAATGAAGTTGTGTGTGTTGACAACTTTTTCACGGGAAGAAAGGATAATATATCTCATCTTCTAACTAATCCTAGGTTTAAAGTGTTAACTCATGATATTGTGAATCCTTTGACTCTAGAGGTAGATGAGGTATACAATTTTGCCTCGCCTGCGTCACCACCACATTATCAAAGTGATCCAATATTCACAATTAAGACGAATGTTATAGGAACGCTTAACATGTTAGAGCTTGCTAGAATATATGATGCTAAGATAATGCAAGCATCAACTTCCGAGGTTTATGGTGATCCACTTGAACATCCTCAAAGTGAGAGTTATAGAGGGAATGTAAACCCGATTGGGCCTAGAGCTTGCTACGATGAAGGTAAGAGAGTTAGTGAAACACTCTGCTTTGACTATTGGAGAAAGTATGGTGTTAGGATAAAGGTGATAAGGATTTTCAATACTTATGGACCTAGAATGAGGGAAGATGATGGAAGGGTTGTTAGCAATTTTATAGTTCAAGCACTGAAAGGAGAGGATATAACCGTGTATGGTGATGGAAACCAAACTAGAAGTTTTTGCTATATATCTGATCTTGTTGACGGTATAGTTTTGATGATGAAGTCTGGAGATGATTTTAGAGGGCCTGTGAATTTGGGCAATCCTGGGGAGTTTAGGATTATAGAGCTTGCGGAGATGGTTTTGAGGATGACAGGATCAAAATCAAAAATAATTTTCAAGGCTCTTCCAGAGGATGATCCAAAGATGAGAAGGCCTGATATCACGCTAGCAAAGACTAAGCTTAACTGGGAACCGAAAGTACCTTTAGAAGAAGGATTAAGGGAAACTATAGCTTACTTCAGGAAGTTGTTGGGTAAGTAGTAAAGTCTCTGAAAACTACAATTGAGAGTTTTCTTACTCTTCTTACAGTCCTTATTGGGCTGGATAGGTACCCTTCTTGATAAGTACATAAAAAGTTCGGCATGAAGTGGGTTTCTGCAGTTGACGAATATTATTAAAACCAAGGGGAGTAAGTAAGCAAAAAGTCTAAAATCTCGCCTAGTTGTCAACCAAAATTGTGGTTTATTGGGTGTGTAAATGATCAGATAGTAAACTGGTTACTTATAGTTTCATAATTAACATCTTATCAAGTCGGGTTTTATATGGTTGTCTTAGTTGTTGGAGGAGCGGGATATATCGGATCGCATGTTAATAAGTTGCTAAGTAAGAAAGGATATAAGACTGTTGTTTTTGATAATCTTGTCTACGGTCACAGGGAATTTTTAAAGTGGGGAGAGTTTGTGTTGGGTGACTTGAGTAATATTGAGCAGATTAGGTTATGCTTTAGGAAGTATAAGTTTGATGCAGTTATGCATTTTAGTGCCTACGCTTACGTTGGTGAGTCTGTGGAAAATCCATCAAAGTATTACTTTAACAATGTTTCATATACTCTTAATTTGCTCCAAGTTATGCTAGAGAATGGTGTGAATAATTTTATATTCTCGTCAACTTGCGCAACTTATGGAATACCAAACCAGATTCCTATACCTGAGGATCACCCACAAAATCCTATAAACCCTTATGGGTGGAGTAAGTTGATGGTTGAACAGATTTTGAAGGATTATGGGAGAGCATACGGGCTTAAGTATGTTATTTTTAGGTATTTCAATGCTGCTGGTGCAGATCCTGAGTGCGAAATAGGTGAATGGCATGAGCCGGAAACTCACCTTATACCACTTGCTCTAAAAACTGCGTTGGGAGTAAATGATCATCTGAAAATTTTTGGTGAGGATTATCCTACTCCCGACGGGACATGTGTAAGAGATTTTATCCATGTGGACGATCTGGCAGAAGCGCATATTCTAGGATTAGAGTATCTTGTTGACACTGGTAAAAGTGAAGTGTTTAACCTTGGTAATGAAAGAGGGTTTTCAGTCAGAGAAGTTGTAAATAAAGTAGAAGAGATAACAAAGAAAAAAGTCAAAACAGTAAGTTGGAGCAGAAGAGAGGGGGATCCTCCTGTGCTTATAGGAAGTTCTGAAAAAGCTAGAAGGATTCTCGGATGGATACCCAAATACTCCAGTATAGAGACTATAATAGAAACTTCTTGGAACTGGGAGAAGAAGATGTTTGATGTTAGAAAGAGTCTGTAGGTTCATTTTACTTTGTGCGTTTTATGAGATCTAAGAGGTGCTTTGTGCTGTATCTATTTGTAAAGTGTTAGGGTTTTTAATCGTTCTTTCTTTTAAATGCAAAGAATACATCAAACCCAAATACGAAAATATATAGAGAAAGCATGAGATGTCTAAAGGAGAACCACAAGGTGTGTTTCAATTTTTCAAAGAAACCGATGTTTGGGTTATTTGTCTTGAGTTGATAAAACAGACTTTTGATTAGGAAAGATAGATTTGATAGCAGTAGTGAAACATCCCCCTTTAGGTGCTTTATGATGATAGGTTCAAAACTGTTTTCCTTAAAGAGATTTTCCAAGGATTTAGGAGAAAACCATAGAAAATGGTGTGGAGGGAAGTCTCCTTCACCGAGTCTGGTTATATTGGCTAGAAATCTATTCCTGTTTGGGACTGAACCAGCAATTATTCCATCCTCTGATAGTATTTCTTTTATCTGTTTTATGAATTCGGAAGGGGTTACTTGGTGTTCAAGTACTTCAAAAATGGTTACAACGTCAAATTTTAGGTTATTTTTCTTAGAATAATCTGCGAAATCTTCAAGTGATAGATTAAATACGTCTTTAAGACCGAAGAAATTTTTTGCTATGTTGATGCTGTTTGTGTCTATGTCAGTTCCATAGGCTTCAAAACCTGTTTTGGTAAGATGGTATAAGAAAGCTCCATTGCCACATCCTACGTCTAGAATTTTACAGTTGGGGAAGGTTTGCCTTATGTAGCTGGAGAATTTAGTAATAAAGAATCTATGGTAGTCGTTTATTTTTAAGTGTGAAACTTTGTGGGAAATCTCGTATCCTATGTTTAAGATGTCTTCTGTGTAAACTTTGCTGATAAACTCAAGTGGTGCCCAAAATTGGAGATCACATTTTGAGCAATGGTATAATTTATACTCCACACCTAGCCTTTTTGAGAGGTGTTTTCTAACAAAGCTATTTTTGTCAATCTCGTTACTGCAGGAAGGACACTTGAGCATGAGTGCACTTAGAATATTATGAATTTTAGTGCAGTAAGCTTCAAATATGTGAGATCTGAAATTTGCAGCAGAGTTTGGTAAAAATTAGAGTGAAAGGACCTCCTCTTGCTTTGTAAAATAAAGGCAAAAGGAGAAACACATGAACTACAAAAGAACTATAAATCACTTTATCAAAAACCTTCTACTTGACCTTCCACCCAAACTCAGGAAGAAGATAGCGAAAGTTGTCCTCTATGTTCTTCTACCTTTAGGTAAGGCAGGTATGCTAGGGTTGGGAGGGGAAGGTTTGAGGATTGCTTGGGTGAGTTATGAACACGAGGTATTCAGAATACTTTTTCACAAAAAAATACCAAACTCTTGACCAAACTTCAGGGGTTGTATTATTGAAAGTTTTTGTTGTATTGTCTAAAATTTACTTATGGATGTTAAGGAGTTGGTAGCTAGAGGTATTCCTGAAAGAGTTGCAAATTTTTTGGTTTCTTACTTTGGGGGGGATTATGAGAAGATATACTCTGTGCTGAATTCTTTGAAGAAAGATGTAGTGGTACTGAAATTGAAGTTTTCTTTCTCCTTATACTCTGGCTTTGCGATAGTTTTTGTGAACTTGAGATCAAAAAAGGTTGAACTGGTTAAATCTTTTGTTTCTCACTCCACTGAAATAACGAAGATAAGTGTAGAATCCCAATGGCGTGAGATCTTAGAAAAACTTTCATCGGAATATAAGTCATTACAGATAGATCCAGATCTCTCTGCTAAAGCTGAGATCGTTTTAACTTCTGATGCCAAATTTGTTCAAACGCTTGTTAAAGTTATGTCTGAAGATAGGACTTATCTAGATGTAAAGAGATTTTTGTACACATATATTCCTGTGATTTTCGGAGATGAAAATACTATAGTTAGGTTTGCTATTGAGAGAATGGATGTGTTCCAGTTTTACAAGTTTGCTAGAGATATAGGTGTTGAGATACCAAGTGCCGTAAAACTTGCTGAGGGTGGGGAGATGTTATCAGAGTTTTCATTGTATGATATAGCGATTCAGCCAGTTCTGTCACCGATTGATGGAGTTTCCATTAACTCTCTGAATGTTGGGGATGAAATATTTATAAAGGTTCTTGATACTGACGAAGTGTCTAGGTGGTTTGCGAGGGGTGATGGAATAACTTCTGGGAGAATTACTCTTATCAATAGGTTAGATAATGATAGAAGTCTGGTTACTGTTGAAATTGGTCCTGGTTTCTCGGGGAATTTTGTAGTTAAAAATGATGTTAAACTTAAGGTGACTAAAGGAAAGGATATTCCAAAACAGAAGATGGTATATTCTCATACTACGGCTGTTCAGCCGAAGATTGAGAGTGAAAGTTACGATAGTACTTTTTCTTCTGAAGAGAGAGAGCTTGGAAACAAGGTTTCAACGGAAAAAGTTAAAGGTAGTTCTTTTATCTTCTGGGTTGTAAACCTATTAATTTTGGGAGTTGGAGTAGCTTTGGTTCTAATAATATTGTTATTCCTTTAGTCCTCTTTGAGCTTGGTTCTTATTGCTTCTGCTAGTTTCTTATAGTCTTTAGGAATTGGTTTACCCTTCGGTGGTATTATAAAATCTTCGGTAGTTCCTCCTTTGGATTGTCTTGTGATGCCGATTTCTGCGGTTGAAAAGGTTGTAGGTTTGAATGGTGTAGCGGTGGTGGATTCTCTTTTGCTGAAATCATCTATACTTGGAAGTTCGGTATCTTCTGTTTCTGGAGGACTGGAAGTTCCGAAGTCTATGATGTTGTTCTCTTCCTCAAAACCGATGTTTACACTACCAAATGTATTCTCTTCCGAAATGTTTGTCGTAGGCTCAACTTCTTTAAAATCTCCTATCTCCGAGCTATAGGTTGTAGAACCGGTTTCTAGATCGTATGAAGATGGGTTTTCGGCTACTCCTTCTTCCGAAGAAGTATGAGGGTAAGTATCAGAATAAATATCACTCATTGAGATATCCTCATTCTCTTTTATGTCTATACTTCTCCTAGGTTTGGGAGGTTCTTCTTCAAGAAGCTCAGGAACAAACCTTTTTAATACCTGTTCAACTCCGAACAGCACTGCTCCCAGAATAATTCCACTCAATAGAGACCTTAGAAACACTTCAATTACTGCTCCCCCGCTTATTATTCCAACAATTACGCCTATTACGAATCCTCCTACTAGGCCTATTATTCCAGAATATGGAACTTTTATGTCCTTAAATCTATCATACTATTTCTAATATTCTAAAGTTTAATAAAATCTCTACGTTGTGTCAATGTGTTTCGTAGAGACTCTGAGGATTTGGATCCTCTAGATATTTATAGCTATGTGCTATGTGTAGGGTCCTTGGGAAGGTATTTTAGGAAGAAGTATCTGAAAGCGTCAGTAATGGCTTGGAAGCTTGCATTTATTATGTTTTCCGAGACACCTATGGTTGTGAATGTAACAGTGTCATATTTGAATTCTGTTAGAACTCTTATTCTAGCAGCGGACCCTTCCTTAGGGTTTATTATCCTCACTTTGTAGTCAATCAGCTTAAGTTTGTCTAAATTTGGGAAGAACTTACCTAAAGCCTTTCTTAAGGCTTTGTCAAGTGCATTTACAGGACCATCTCCTTCGTCGGCGGTTATTTCTAAGTTGTTGCCTACTTTAACTTTGACAAGAGCATCATTGACAAACTCATCGCCAGATTTTACAACATTAACGGTGAAGCTAGTGCACTCAAAGAATCCTACTTTCTGTCCAATGATCTCTCTTACAAGTAGCTCAAATGAGGCCTCGGCTGTTTCAAAGTTGTAGCCCTGATTTTCTAGATCCTTCATCTTTTCCAGAACCAGTTTAAGTAGTTTCTCGTCGTTTGATATGTGTTTTAAGTCGTCAATGTTTTTAATCTTGTCAATAATATTACTTTTGCCTGCTTGTTCAGATATTAGTATCCTCCTTACATTTCCAACTGTTTCTGGTGGTATGTGTTCGTAAGTTCTTGGATCTTTCTGAACAGCATTTACGTGGACTCCTCCTTTGTGAGCAAAGGCACTTGACCCAACGAAAGGTTGTCTTTCGTTAGGTGGTAAGTTTGCAAGATCGTAGACGAAAACAGAGAGATCTCGAAGCTTTTTGAGTTTTTCCTTGTCAATTCCGTTAAGTTTTTTGTTCATCTTCAAGATCAAAGAAGGTATTAGGGAAATTAGATTGGCATTACCACATCTTTCTCCGAACCCATTCATTGTTCCTTGAACTAGTATAGCCCCACTGTTTACGGCTTCAAGTGAGTTTGCAACTGCTAGTTCACTATCATTGTGAGCATGAATTCCTAATGGTGACTTTATGACTTCCCTCACTGCTTTCATTATCTCCTTTACCTCGGAAGGAAGAGTTCCACCATTGGTGTCTGCTAGTGTTATGTTATCTGCCCCTGCTCTCTCTACAACCTCAAGAGTCTTAAGAGCGTAGTCTGGGTTATCCTTAAACCCGTCAAAAAAATGCTCCGCGTCATATATGACTTCTTTGCCATTGTCCTTTAGATAGGCAACGCTGTCATAGATCATCTCAAGGTTGTGTTCAAGAGATATACCAAAAACCTTCTCCACATGCAAATCCCACGATTTACCAAATATTGTAACAACGGGAGTTCCAGAGTTCAGCAGTTCCCTAATATTAACATCATCCTTCACAGAATTCTTTGCATGCCTTGTGCTACCAAATGCGCATATTTTTGCATGCTTTAGCGGAAGTTTCCTAACTTCTTCAAAAAAGGTTCTATCCTTTGGGTTTGAGGCTGGCCACCCTCCTTCTATATAGTCAACTCCGAAATCGTCCAAAACCTTGGTTAGTAAAAGCATATCCGCAACCGAAAAATCAACACTTTCTCCTTGCCTACCATCCCTCATTGTAGTATCGTATATGTAGATTACATTTTTGTCCATATCTTCCTCGTAACACATTATTTTAAATAATGTAGACAAAAAAAAGAAATTTTCAAGAATCTCCTTTGAGCTTCTTGCTACTTCCTTTCAGTGTTTTCTAGGAATCTGGAGAAAGTTAACTTTTAGTTGAGTTGCCTTGATAAGTAAAATACAAATAAGATCTGTCATAGCGTAGGGTGACGTGGATGAAATTTACCCTTATCCATAGCTGTCAAGCAACGAAAGCTAGAGTAGGTGAGATAGTGATAGGTGGTATAAGAGTACTAACGCCTGTTTTTATGCCAGTTGGCACTCAAGCGACTGTGAAAACTTTATCATCGGAGGAGGTCGAGGAACTAAGTGATAATATAATTCTTTCAAATACTTACCATCTTTATCTGCGTCCGGGGATAGATGTGATTGAGGAAGGGGGAGGGCTTCATTCCTTTATGAACTGGAAGAAGCTTTTGCTTACTGACAGTGGAGGATTCCAAGTTTTTAGTCTGAACGAATTCGTGGGAGTAACGGAGGAAGGAGTAAGGTTTAAATCTCACATTGACGGTTCTTATCATTTTTTTACACCTGAGAAGGTAGTTGAGATACAGTTAAGATTAGGTTCAAATATAATTATGCCATTGGATGAGCCTGTGCCACCCGAAGCTGATTACAGTCAAACCGAAAAGTCTGTTTTCAGAACTTATAGATGGGCAGAGAGATCTTTTAGAACATTTAGGGCTCTTAGGGGAAAGATTTCTAGAAAATCTTCTTATAGGAGTGATGAGATTTTTGAAAAACTTAGGGAGCAAAATTACCACTTTGGTATAATACAAGGAGGATTTTTTAGAGATCTAAGGAGAATTAGTGTTGATCAAATTTGTTCACTAGGATTTGATGGACTAGCAATTGGTGGGCTTAGTGTGGGAGAAGAGAAAGAGAAGACATATGAAGTTCTCTCTTTTACATCCTCTCTTTTGCCACAAGATAAGCCTAGATACCTTATGGGTGTAGGAACGCCGGAGGATATAGTTTTTGCAGTTTCCTGTGGTGTAGATATGTTTGACTGTGTTTTCCCAACAAGAGCAGGTAGGAGAGGATTATTCTTTACTTCGCAAGGAAAGGTAAATATAAGAAACAAAAGGTATGAGAAAGATTTTTCACCTCCAGACCCAGAATGCAACTGTTATACTTGCTCAAATTACTCAAGGGCGTATATAAGACACTTGATAAAAGCGGAAGAAATGCTTGGTTATAGACTAACTACTATCCATAATCTCCATTTCTTCAAAAGACTTATGGGTAGGATAAGGGAATCCATAATAGATGGTAGTTTTCAAAAACTCTTGGTAACCCTCTTTGAGATTTACAGGTATACAGAAGATTGATCAATAAATTCCAATTTCCATTAAGTGAGAAGATGAGATTCAACTTTTTGTTTTACTTGCCTCTTTGTTTCTAGAGGCGTTTGTCAGTCACAGAGCTTCACTTCATACCAAGCTTCTTACAAGCTTCTTAAGTGCTTATTAAGAATGGTGTTTACCCAGTCCCGGCAGGGACTGCGAGAATAGTAAAATAGTAAAAAGAAAGACTACATCTTAGTTATAAATTTTGGAATCTACTGAGGATTAATTTACTTGATTGAATTCTAGAAGTGAGTGATATATAATATCAGGTATGGGGGATTTTGATAAGAAAGAGATAATTCCTGTTTCTTACCTTAAAGAGGGAATGGTTCTGAACGGAAATATTTACGATATGAATGGTGGATTCTTATGGCCTGCTAAGGTTCCTATAAAGAGAGAATTCATAGAAAGTTTGAATAAACTAGGTTTAACTGAGCTAACTTACAGACCAATGGTAGTAGATACGAGCTTCTCTAAGCAAAATGTTGAGGAACCCATGATTTCTGAGGTTACTCAGAAGAAGGTTTATGATAGCTTTTCAAGTGTAGTTTGGGATATTACTAACAGCCAAATGCCTAGGACTGAAAAAGCTAAAGAATCCGTTGAAGAAGTTGCTAAGGAGATAAAAGTGGGTTTAGGTAAAAACTTAAACCTTCTTGATCTTAAAGGTCATGATAGCTATACCTATGTTCACGCGGTAAACACGAGCCTATTGTCAACATATATCGCTTCAAGATTTGCTTTGTCTTTTGATAAGGTTTGTGCGGTAGGGGTAGGGGCATTGCTCATAGATATAGGTAAAATTAAGATACCAACATCAATTCTTAATAAAAAAGAGCCATTGTCTCAGATAGAGCTTGAAACAATAAAAAAGCATCCGGTAATAGGTTATCAACTTATTAAAGATAACCAGGACCTTGATGAGGTGTCTAAGAAGATAGTTCTGTTGCATCACGAGCAGATGGATGGAAAGGGATATCCTTTAGGTGTTGAAGGTTCTAAGTTAGATATTTATACAAAGATAGTATCATTGTGTGATTCCTTTGATGCTATGACTACTGAGAGGCCGTATAGACCGCCTCTTCCTGTAAGAGTTGCTGTTGAGGAGATATTGAAGTCTGCTGGAACTAAATACGATCCCGAGGTTGCTCTAAAGTTTGCAGTAGAAGTTTCCAGAATGTATAAAATCCAGAGTCCTATTTCTGAAGGAACGGTGGTAGAATTAACTTCTGGGGAGTTTGGCATAGTGAAAAAAGCTCATTCGGATTATGACCTCTCTCCGGAGGTAATAATTGCTCTAGGACCAAATCTTACTCCTGTTAGAGTCATAAGTGTTGACTTAACTAAAGATGCAGTTGATAGAAAAATCAGAAGGGTAGTATTTAATGTTGGAATAATCCTAAAGGTTAAGGCCTTAGTAGGTCAAAAACTATAACTTACGTTATGATTGGTATTTACTGTATTCGTTCTTTATCAGTTCTTTGATTTTATCTTTTGCTTCCTTCAAAGGAATTTCGTAAATCTCACCATTATCTCTCCTTTTTACTTCAACTTTATTCTCATTTACAGACTTTTTGCCAACTATTATTTTGAAGGGTATTCCTATAAGATCGGAGTCGTTGAATTTAACTCCTGGGGTTTCTTCTCTATCGTCAATAGCAATGTCAATCCCATCTGAGAGAAGGGAAGTGTATAACTCCTCGGATATCTTTGTTATCTTCTCATCCCTAGTTGAAATGGGAATTATTATAGCTTCAAATGGTGCTATGGTTATAGGCCATATTATTCCGTTTTTGTCATTACTTACCTCTATTACGGAGGCTATTGTCCTGTCAACCCCTATTCCATAACATCCCATTATTGGGTTAACCCTTTTTCCGTCTTTATCAAGCACTGTGACATTCATTGATTTGGAATACTTGTAGCCTAACTTAAAAATGTGACCTACCTCAATTCCCTTGGTTTCCCTAAGAATTTCTCCACATCTTATACACTTATCCCCAGCTTTAGAGGTTCTTATTTCCGCAAACTCTTTTACCACAAAGTCTCTTCCAATGTTGACATTTATCAAATGCTTATCGTTTTTGTTTGCTCCCGTAATGCCATTATTGATGCTCTTTACAGAGTTGTCAGCTATAATTCTTATTCCTTCTAGTCCTACAGGACCTGCAAAGCCTAAGGAGGCTTTTGTTACTCTCTCTATGGTTTCAGCATCTGCCAGTTCCAACTCATTGCAACTAAGGTAATTTTTTAGCTTGACTTCATTGACGTCTAAATCCCCCCTTATTAACACTGCTATAGGAGTAGCATCAGCTAGGTATATCAGGGTCTTTATAAATTTCTTCGGAGAGACATTGAAAAACTTCTTAAGATCCTCTATCGTGTAGGTGTTAGGAGTATCAACTTCTTGTAGGGGTTTTTCTTCCTCTTTTTCTATATCTTCTTCTAGTATAGATTCAGCTCTCTCCACATTTGCGTAGTAGTTGCAACCAGGACAGTAAAGTATTGTTGATTCTCCTATGGATGAGAAAACCATAAATTCTTCACTTTTTGTTCCTCCCATGCTTCCAACATCTGCTTCTACGGGTAATGCATTGAGTCCAACTCTTTTGAAAATATTTGTATAAGCTTGCTTCATCTTAAGGTAGCTCTCATCTAGTCCTTTCTCGTCAATATCAAATGAGTAGGCATCCTTCATTGTAAATTCCCTACATCTCATTACCCCAAACCTAGGTCTTATTTCATCTCTAAACTTTTTAGCAATTTGGTAGAGGATTATAGGAAGCTGTTTGTAGGAGTTTATTGTTCTCCTTACAATGTCAGTAAATGCTTCTTCATGTGTAGGACCCAGAACTAAAATGCCGTCTCTTCTGTCTTTTATTCTGATCATCTCCTTCCCCATAGTGCTTAATCTGCCACTTTCCTCCCATATACTCGCAGGAGTTAGAATCGTAGGTAAAGCCTCAATAGCACCAGCTTTGTTCATTTCCTCCCTAATGATATTGACAACTTTATTATAAACTCTAAGTCCCAACGGCAAATAACCATAAAGTCCACTTTCTTCCTTGTATATCAAACCTGCTCTGATCATCAATTTGTGACTTGCAATCTCGGCATCTTTGGGCTCTTCTCTGAGAGTATAGAGAAGAAATCTACTCAGTCTCATATCAGTTCCCCTTTGCTCTAGAAATTATACATAAAGTGTTTACTGGAATTCAAAGGAGTTTACTAGTCTCTACAATCACAACTACCCTAATAGCTTGTAGAGTATCACAAGTTTTTTGGTTACCCTGCATAGATAGGTGAGCAAGAAAGGTCCTAAACTTTTTACTTATTCAACTTGCTTCTAGATAGTTTTCATCAGTCACAAGCTTCACTTCATACCAATTCCCTTAGGTGTTATTGAGAAATGGTGTTCATCCAGTCCCGTTAGGGACTGCGAGAGAAATAAAAAGAAACTACACCTGATTGTGAATTTTAGACTTTATTGTCCCCGCTAATTTTCAAAAAATCCGTTGTTTTTGGTAGCACCTAAGGCGTTAGTTTTACTATAGGGGTAAGGAGAAATATGTCGGTTGTGAGGTGTAATTAAGTGTAAGTGGAGGATAGTGCAAGAGAAATAATATTGGTTCTGCTGGGCTTATCTTGAGGTTTGGTTAAGGAGTTTTAATCAGCTTCTACTTCGCTTTTATATATAGTGGCATATAGCCGAAATTTAAATGTAAAGGAGTGATGAAGTTTTGGTTTCCAAGAAATCTTAAGAAGTTGCTGAAAAATTTTTTGTCCAACTTTCCCGTTGTAGGTATATCAAAGTTATGACATGTATAGAAATAACTAACTCTAGTGAAATACTCTTGTCAACTTTAGGGTAGGAGTGAGGGTTTTTTATAATTTCTCTATGCGAAAGGAAGTAATTTTGATTCTGTTTGTGCTTTTTGGTATTATAGGGTGTGTGAGAAGTGAGTTTGAGTTTAAGAATGCTGAGATAATTGATATTAGAGTTTTTACCAACGGAGGTTTTGCGGTTATTTATTCTTCTAACGAGACAGTCAATGTTTACTCATTTTCCAAGCTTGTAACCTCATTTACCAGGAAATCGGTATTTGCATCTATTGGTGGGACTAATACTTTGGGGAGTTACTACAAAGTTTCTGATTTTGGTTTTCTTAGAAATGGGGTGTTTTACTTGGTAGGTTATAAGCCTACACTAGGATGGGTGGTAAAGATTGGAAATAGCGATAGTGGGTATTATAGTTATGTTTCGGAGTTTAGCTGTTCAGAAAACGGGAAGATGGTGGGGTATATCTATAATGTGGGTGGTGAGTATGATGGGACCAATGTTTATGGAGGTAAATATTATGTTAATGTTAATGGTGTTGACTATGGTCCTTACGATTTTGCAAAAGATCTTCTTCTTTTTGAGGATGAGGGGGTGTTTGTTTTTTCTTTTAAGCAAGGCAGAAACTACCGCTTAAAGGTAGGTGATTATGAGTATTCAGATTATGACTATGTTATGCTTCCTAGGAATATGGTTAGGATTTCAGAGTTTAACTTTATATATAAAGTAGGAAGGGATTGGTTTTTGTATCCTGATGAGAGGTTGCCACGAGAGGTGTTTGGTTTTGTTATGGCTGATAATGAATATTTTTTACTTCTTTCTAATTCCAATTTTACAATTGTTACGAATCCGCACACTAACTTCCTTGTAGAAGGAAGGGTTTTGGATATAGTTGGTAGTGGTAAGTACCTAGTCTTGTCAGAGGTTAGCGATGGAAAGAAGTTGATGTTTGACAGGTTCTATGGTTCCTATCAGGATATAACTAAGTACGAAGTGAGAGGGAACAAGTTGGTATTCAAGTATAAGAGCAATGATCAATGGTATGTTTATGGGGGAGTAAAAAGTTACGGTCCTTTTGAATTGGTGGATTTTGCGGTGGTTGGTAATAAAATCTTCATAGGCTATGTTGAGAAGGGGAGAGTCAAGCTAATGAGTGAGAAACTGGAGTGAAATGTTAATGTGTTTTGGGAATAGTTTCTTCAAGGAAGTTTGGTATTTAGAGAGATACGAATTCTAAATATGCACTATTGTTCAACAGCGTTTGCAAAAAATGGTGCAATCTGGTGCATTTTACGGTTCCCAAATATTTTGGTTTTTTCAAATTCTTATGCTCTTTTTATCGGGTATTTGTAAGAATTTATAGTTTTTGGCATATTTTTTGCAATTATTACAGAAATGGAGGTTAACTATGAAGAGTGTTCTGAGGTTAATGCTGGTGGTAGTTGGGTTGATTCTGGCTGTAGGTGCGGTTGAGGCTAGCAGAACTTTGATAGTGTATGTTTACACAAACAGCAATTTGGCGAGCTGGTCAAGCATCCAACTCTATTATTGGTTTCCTGGAACAAGTACGACAGGGTATGTCAATAGAGTTTCTAACCATCAGAGGTGGTATGTGTTTGTGATCTCTAACATACCAAATCTGACGAACAGTATAGGTCTTAAGCTGAGAAGTGATGTTAATTGGACCAGGCAGGAACCGATAAAGAGTGGGTATGACAGGATAGTGAAGTTACCGAGTCATTACTCTGCGTCAAATGTTGCTCATATTTATGTTCACTCACCTGTTAACTGGTGGGAGTGTTATGCCTGGTGGTTGCCAAGTGAGATTTCGCTTTATGAGAATCCTACAGCTTCTGCGGTAACAAACTACTTTGGAGCGACTTACTCTGGTGGCACATACTACACTACTCATTTTTCTTTCTATGCTCCAAATGCGAGAAAGGTTTATGTTGCGGGGACGTTTAACTCTTGGAATGCGACAAATATTCCTATGAAGCTTTCTTTGGATAGAACGATATGGTGGGCTGCAGTGAATAATACTTCCCCGGGGCAGCAGTATAAGTTTGTTGTAGAAAGGCATGACGGAACTCTTGTATGGGTTCCAGATCCCGCTGCAAGAAAACAGATTCATTCAACTGGTAACTCTGTAATAGTTTCTCAGTCGTATAGTTGGGCGTCTTGGACTAGACCTACTCATGATTACTATATAATA
>JBCNVF010000049.1 GCA_039630355.1 Brevinematia bacterium | reverse complement strand
ACTTCTTTAGAAGTAGAGGTATAAAAATGTATATTTTGAGAAAGCTTTAGCCTAAGGTAGCAAAGCTATTTTAGGCACTTTTAAAGAGTTAGTAGTTAGAACCGAAGGGAATGGGTTTTGGGAGGATGTTTTACTGGAAAGGTTCTTATAGAGAGATTTAGAATAAAGGTGGTTTGGTGGTTTAGGGGCTGGAGGAGTTATGTGGAGAGTAATTGTTTTACTTGGGCTTATAGTCATTTTTTTGACGTCGTGTTCAAAGGCTTCTCTTAGGGATGAAGAAACGATTGTTTTGACTTTACCTCAGGAGCCTCAAACTTTAAATCC
The DNA here is from genome assembly GCA_039630355.1 of Brevinematia bacterium. Classification (NCBI taxonomy): domain Bacteria; kingdom Pseudomonadati; phylum Spirochaetota; class Brevinematia; species Brevinematia bacterium. Next base: position 11,300 of record JBCNVF010000049.1, on the reverse strand, counting down.
TGTTTCTGCTCTTGATCTGTATTCTTCAAGAGTGATAGGCTTTGTATATGATTCTCTTTTTGATGTTGATAAGGAACTAAATTTTGTTCCAAAGATTGTTGAGAAGTATGTAGTTTCTGAGGATTCTACATTGTTTAGGTTTAAGCTTAGGGAGGATGCTAGGTGGCATGACGGGATGCCGATAACTGCAGATGATGTAATATATACCTTTTCAATGATAACCAATCCGCTCTCAAGGGCTTTTAACAAGGTTGCTCAGTATAGAGATGTTGAATATGTAAGAAAGATAAGCACTTATGAATTTGAGGTGAAGTATTCTCGGCCTTACGCACCAGCTTTGGAGAGTTGGGCGATGACTCCGATACCTAAGCATATTTTTGAGAAGGAAGATTTTCATAATACGAGGTATAACTCGTTTCCGATAGGTAGTGGGCCTTACACTGTAAGAAAGATAGTTCCTGGGCAATATATAGTGCTTGAAAAGGTGACAAACTATTGGGACAGGAAGAAGGAACCTAAGATAAGAAGGGTTATATTCAAAATCATAAAGGATCCAACGGTTGAGTTTAACGCTCTTAAGGTTGGGGATACTGATCTTGCAGGGATAAGGCCTATTGATTGGGTGAATCAAGTGCAACAAGCTTGGTTTAAGAAAGAGTTTAATTCCTACAAATATCACACTCTGAGCATATCGCAGATTGCGTTGAACCTGAAGGATGAAATTCTTTCTGATAAGTTAGTAAGAAAGGCTCTTGCTCATTCAATAAACAAGGAGGAGATAAGGAAGAATGTTTACTTTGGTTTGGCGCTTCCTCTAAGTGGTCCTTTCCCTCCGAATAGCTGGGCTTATAACCCTGATGTGAAAGATTACGAGTTTTCTTTGGAAAAGGCATCCGAACTTTTGGATAGAGCAGGTTGGAGAGATACCGATGGTGATGGGATAAGGGATAAGGAGGGTAAGAAGCTTTCATTAGAACTTATTGTGTCCCAAGGTAGTGAGATAGGAATAAAAATAGGAGAGATTCTTAAAGAGACACTTAAGAAAATAGGAGTAGAGCTTAACATAAGAGTGATGGAGTGGTCAATGGTGACAAAAACAATTGATAGTAGAACTTTTCAAATGGTGATGTTTGGATGGCAGTTATCAATTGATCCAGATCCTTACGATCTTTGGCATTCGTCGCAAATTAAAGGAGGAATAAACTATGTAAGTTATGCTAATTCAGAAGTAGATAGGTTATGTGAGATGGGAAGGAGAATATTCAATAGAAGTGAGAGAAAGAAGCTTTATGCTAGGGTTCACAGGATAATAAACGAGGATCTACCGTATCTATTTCTGTTCTCAAGTGCATCTCTAGTTGGAGCAAACAAGAGGGTTAGAGGTATAGATCCTTCAACAGTGGGGATTTATTGGAACTTCCATACTTGGATGTTAGAAAGACCTTAGAGTCCGCTTTGGGGTATTCGCAAGGTGTGAATTTTCTAGTTACTGAGGGTTTGTAAATTCTGCTAGAAAGTCAGAAGGGATTCTTCCTAGACAGAGGTTTATGAAGGTAGGTATGAAGGGAAGTATAAGGAGACTATTGTTGTCTAGGAGAAATTCAGTGCCTATTTTGGAGCAGGTTAGTCTTTCAGAGAGTATTCACAGAAGGCTTCTCTTGACTGAATATTGGAAGAGTTCTAAAAGCGTGATGCTTTATGTGTCAATAGGTTCTGAGGTTATGACACTTAGGTTGGTAACGTATGTTCTGGAAGATGGTAAGGTTTTGATTTTGCCAAAGGTGAGAGGTAGGGAGATATTGCCTGTAGCGGTTACTTCAAAGTTCAAGCTCGTGAGTGGTTTTAGGGGAATACTTGAACCTGAGGGGGGAGAAGTTTTTGATAGTGTTATTGACATAGCTATTGTTCCTGTTGTGGGGTTTGATGAGAATGGTCATAGGCTTGGGTATGGAGGTGGCTTTTATGATAGATTTTTGGCGAAGAATTTAGAAAGGATAAAGCTAAAGGTAGGACTTGCGTATGAATGTCAAAAAGTCAACTTGCTACCCTATGAAGATCGTGATGTTAAGCTTGACTTGGTAATAACTGAGAATGGGGTATACAGTTTTTAGGCAGATTCTGGGATATGGGTGGATTAGTAGGAGTTAGATGTTTGATTTTGGAGTTTTCTGAGATTTATATTTTTCTTATGGAGGGGGACAATGGCTAATGAGAACGGGGGTAATAGTAAGGTTGGGATAGTTATTGGCACAAAAGAATCAACGCCCTGTGAGTTTTGGTTTGAGGTGTTTGGGGATAATCCTGTTTGTGTTGACGATATTGTAAAAGTTGAGAATTACGTAGAAAGGATTGGGAAGGTTAGCTTCTTTGGCGTTGTTGTTAACATTCTTAAGGGGTTTGAGGGAGTAGACTTCCATAGCTGGAATAAGGAGACACTTAGGGGTATAATTCCTTACCAAGTTTACCACATAGCGCATGTCAGGATAACGAGAATTGAGCCTGAGAGTAAACTAATACCTCCTGACCCTGGAAGTGAGGTATTTAGGGTAGTGAGCACCGAGGAGACTAGAAAGGCTATGAATATGGATGATAAGAAAAACTTACTACCTGCTGGTATTCTCAACAATGGTGAAGTTGCTTACATAAACTGGGAGTTTATTAACGGTCAAAAAGGAGCACATATCTCTATTTCAGGAATCTCAGGTATTGCTACGAAAACTTCTTACTCCCTATTCTTGATTCACTCAATGATGTATTGTAGAACCATAGATGAAAGGGAGAAGAGAAACTTAAGAGCTTTAGTATTCAGTGTTAAAGGTGAGGATTTGTTACACATAGACAAGGAGAGTAGAGAGTTTGATAACAATGCAAAATTGCAGTTTGAAAAGATGGGGTTAGAAACAACTCCGTTTAGAACCAAAGATATCAATTTCTACCTACCTCCTGATCCAGAAGATCCTAGTAGGCCTTTGACAAGTGAACGTCAGGATGAGAAAACTTGTATATATGGTTGGAGTCTGAAGGACTTTTTCAAAGAGAGACTAGTAGAATATATGTTTGACCAAGAGGAGAGAGAAAATGATAACTTTACCTATGTGTTAAATCACTTCTCAGATGTTATGAAGCGTGAAGCAGAGGAGTCTCCTGAGTGTAGAGTAGAAGTTAAAGTAGGTAATAAAGTGTTCAACTTAGTTTCTCTTTACGATGATGCTGAAACTCGGAAAGTGGTGGACAAAATTAAAAATTCTGAAAGGATAGATATCTCTCTTTCTCAGCTTCTGGAATTAACAGGGCAAGAAGATGAGAATTTGGGAGTGGATACCGAGGAGTTAAGGAGGTTTTTCTTTCCTTCTAAGGCTCAGCATCAAACGATTTCAAAGTTTATAAGGAAGTTTGCAGTATGTGCTAAGGATATTTCTTTTTTGGTCCGTATGAAAGAGTCTAAAAAAGTTGATTGGGAGTCAAAGAAAGTTACGGTTATAAGTATTTCAGATAAATTTCTCTCTTTTAGGGCGCAGAGATTTGTTGTGGGCAGTATTTTATCGGAGTTGTATTTTGGTGAGAAAACTCCAAAGTCAAAGGGATTAACGGTTTTTGTAATGTTGGACGAGCTTAACAAATATGCTCCTGCTGTAGGATTTAGTCCTATAAAGAATATACTTCTTGATATAGCTGAAAGGGGTAGAAGTTTAGGTATTATACTTATAGGGGCTCAGCAGATGGCAAGTGAGGTTGATCCGAGAATTATTTCCAATTCCAGTGTTAAGGTTAATGGTAGACTTGATTCTGCTGAGGTTGAGAATAGGGTTTATAGACATCTATCTAGCGAGTTTAGGGAGAAAGCAAAAAAGATAAGAAGTGGTACGATGATACTCTTCCAGCCAGATATTGAGGTTCCTCTTGTTATAAATTTTCCTAAACCTCCGTATGCAACAAGAAAAGAGGAAATAAAACCTTCAGAAACTGAGTTAAAGGAGATTGAAAGTAGTTTTGCCTAAGTGCCTAGCTAAGTTACTTTATTACCCTTTTTAGCAGTTGTATTGAGATAATTTTCCTCTCGTTGGTTATTTTGCTAAGTTTCCTTTCAAACCACTCCAGAAAGTCTAGTTTGACACTAGTGTCAACATCTTTTCCGGGTTTACTATCCTTAAGTAGGGATAGTATGAAAAACTTAGTTGTAGGTTCTATCTCTTTTTCTTCTTTGATATATGGTAATACTCCTTGAATTTTGAGGAGTAGTATTAAGAACTTGGAAAGGGTTAGGAAAGAGTCTTCTTCATTTTCAGACTCAATTAATTTTGAGAAGAATTTTATTGTGGTGTCATATAGTTCTTGGTCAAAGACTTCCTGTGGCACTACTAAATTGATGATTTCGGAGGCAATATTTGCACTGAAGAGTTTTAGGTAGTTATTTTTTAATTCGTCAAAGAAGTTTACCAGAACCTCAGCGTTCTCAAGAGAGGGTATTTTGTTAAGCCCTTGTGGGAATCTTACCCATCCTTGAATTACATTTGAGGTATTTGTTCTATTTGAGAATCTGCTTTTGAACCTGTTTGCTCCATAGGCCATTAGGTTATACTTTCCCAGTTCTGGTGAAAATACGACAACAACTTTATCTCCTTCGCTTACATCTTTAGTTCCTAGGACTATACCAGTTATTCTGCGAAATTTTTTGTTTCTCACATAGTTATATTATTTGATCACAGCGCTACTTAGTCAAGAACGAGGTTTACGGGGTTTTTTTACTTTTGTTTCTTAGCGGGAGTTTTAACTTTTTCAGGCTGTTTTGGTGTGGAAAGGTAGGTTTTTGCAAAGGTTTAGTAACTTAAGTTATCTAATATTGTCATTATAACAAATCCTAGCACAGCGCCTAAGGTTGGTATGTCTGTGTTTTCTGAGGATTGTGCTTCTGGTATTACTTCTTCAATTATCACGTAAAACATTGCTCCTGCTGATATTGCTAGACTTAGGGGGAAGAGTTGGGGAAAGCTTGCGATGATTAAAAAGCCTATAAACCCACCTACTACCTCTGTGAATCCAGAGAGTACTCCATATGCAAAACCTTGAAGTTTGGTCAGTCCTATGGTGACGAGTGTTGTGGAAATTGCAAGTCCCTCAGGGATGTTTTGTATTCCTATTCCAATGGCTACGGGTATTCCGCTGTATTCTGGTATAATTCCCGTACCACCAAGAGCTATTCCTACCGCAAATCCTTCGGGTATGTTGTGTAATGTCATAGCTAGATAGAGGAGTATCTTTTTTGTAAGTTTGGAATGAGTTCCTTCGGGCTTGACGGATCCGATGTGTAGGTGTGGAGTTAGAGTGTCAACTAACTTTATTAACAAGCTTCCGGCAATGAAAGCTCCACCTACTGTAAGCCAACTTGGGAGATGAAAGTAATCTGAGGTTTCCATTGCAGGGACTAAAAGAGACCAAATGCTTGATGCCAACATTATGCCCCCCGCTAGTCCTAACGAGAAATCAAATACCTTCTTATTTGATTTAGGGAAAGCAAAGACTAAGGACGACCCTATGTTGTTCATGGTCCAAGTGAACAATACACCCATTGCTACGAGAATAATTGGTTCTGTTGGCATACTTGTGTTTATTTTAATGAAGTCTACTCTTACGCTTTCCAGTAAATGAATTATGTTTCAACAAATTCCAATTTCGGTTGGTAACTAAGGCAAGATTCTAGGCTTTTGCCTATACTCTCTTTGGTTGAGGCTTGGTGTGAGATAAAGTTTTGTGACTGATAGACGCTATTTGGAGGCAATGGAAGTAGGTAGACTAAATGTTTAGAGTCTTGTTTTGCTTACCTAATGGAAATTGGAGTTTATTTGTGAATTTTTCTGTTATTGAATATGAGATTTGGTTTTTTTAAAATAGTGAGAGGAGGGTAGATATGAGGAGGTTGGTGTTTATTGTTGTTATTTCATTGGTTTTTGGAGCTCTAGGTTTCTCGCAAGAGCAAGTTGAGCCTGTGAGTGTTAGTGATAACAATGCCGAATGGTGGAGCACTTACTTTAGGGTAGATAAGTTGCCGGTGTGGCATAATTCTGTTGGTTATGAAATCTTTGTAAGAAGTTTTTATGATAGTAACGGCGATGGTATAGGTGACTTTAATGGTATTACTCAGAAATTGGATTACTTGAAGTTGCTTGGAGTGGACTATATATGGCTTATGCCTATACATCCCTCTAAGGAGTATCACGGGTATGATGTTCTAGATTACTATTCTGTGAATCCTCAGTATGGGACGATGGAGGATTTTGAGAATTTGCTAAAGGAGGCAAAGAAGAGGGGGATAAGAGTAATAATAGATTTTGTTTACAATCACACTTCTAGGCATCATCCATGGTTTGTGGACTCTGCAACTAATGAGAATTCTAAGTATAAGGACTGGTATGTGTGGAGTAAGGATCAGCCTGCTGGTGATTGGCCTAATCCGACAGGCCAGTCAAAACAGAGTGTGTGGAACAAGTTTGATTTTGTTACCAATGCTTATAGGTATGGATGGTTTTTCTACTCTGCTTTCAATTTCAACATTCCTGACTTGAATTTAGAGAATCCGGAGGTTGTTGCTGAACTTAAGAAGGTTGCTAAGTTTTGGCTTGATAAGGGGGTAGATGGGTTTAGAATAGATGCTGCTAGGTTTGCTATTGCGAAAGCACCTGATAGACAAGCTGATGTTCCGGAAACTATAGAGTTTTGGAAAGATTTTATGGGATATCTTAAAAAGACGAAGCCTGATGTATATGTGGTATCGGAGGTTTTTGCAGGTCCTGCGATAGTTGAGAAATACTACCAAGGAGGGAAAACATTTGATAATGCGTTTAACTTTGAATTTGCTACATCTTTTGTTCTTCCGCAGTTAGTTGCATCAAAATCTAAAACTGCTATTGGTGCTTTGAGTGGATGGTTTAACAATAAGCAATTTCCTATAACTTTTCTCTCACCATTCTTGTCAAACCACGATGTTGGCAGATTTGGTAGCAAAATAAGAAATGATGAAGCTTTAAAAATGGCAATAGCGATGCTTCTTACTACTCCTGGAGGTATGCCATTTCTCTACTATGGCGATGAAATTGGGTTACCCGATGATACTAAAGTTATGATAGGTGATGCAGAAAAAAGAAGCATAATGCTATGGGAAGTTACCAAATTTGGAGGGTTTACAACAGGCCCAAGGATATGGCATGCAAGGTATAATCCTGTTGAAACCAATTACTCTGTCAAAGCTCAGGAGCAGGTTTCAAACTCTATATTTAACTTCACTAGGTCCTTAATAGAGCTGAAAAAAGTGAAGACGAAAGCGTTCTCATCTTTTGGAGATTACAGGCAACTAACAACTTCAAAAGAGATTATAACAGCTTATGCTAGAAGGTATGATAATGACTATGCGATTGTTATTTACAATCTAAGCAAAAAGGATGAAATTGTCACAAAAGTTAGTATTCCTTTACCAAACGATATAAAACTAGTTGGCACTTTGAGTTCTCAAGGCAGTGATTTGAAAGCCTTTGGTGATACTTTGGTAAAGGATAAGCAAGCAGAGATATCACTTAAGCCAAGAGAAGTTGCTATAGTTTTGTTCTCACGCCCAGCTGAAGCAAAACCTCAACTTCAGCAAAAGGAAAAGAAATCTAAGTGATACTGAGTATTAAGATCAAAGGGAAATAGGTGAGCAAAAGCTCAAGATCTTGTCTAGCAAACTTGGTGGGTTAGACTTTGGCAGTTTTTGGTTAAGTTTGAATAATTTTGGAGTGTTTTATTATATTTTTAGGCATGTTGTGGGGAGAGTATGTTGGAATTCTTTGAGCAAGAGATTGGTAGAGTGCAAGCTGATTTTTGTGACTTAAGGTTTGAGTCTTTAGAGGGAACTCAGATATCTGTTTCTGAGACGGGGGTGGAGGAGGTTAGTGTAAAGAAGTCTTCTGGAGGAGCTGTTAGGGTTTTGGATAAGGGAGGTTTAGCCTTCTCTTCTTTTAATTCTCCTGAAAGAGTGAGAGATGTTTTAAAGTCAACGCAGATTTCTGCTAGAGTATTGGGAGCAAAATCCAATGTTGACATTGCTAGGTATTCTAAGGTTGAGGATAAGGTTCGCACTAAGTATGAGATAGATCCTTTCTCTGTTGCACTTGAAGATAAGGTTAATCTCTGTAAGGAATATGCTGGAATTCTTAAGAGTAGTTCCAAGGTAAGAAGTGTGAAGGTAAAGTATTTAGATTATAGTAAAAAGAAATTCTATGTAAACTCTGAGGGTAGTAGATTGGAGATGGAATTTGTCTACAGTGGTATAACACTGGTTGCGTATGCTGTAGATGGGAATAATGTGCAAAGGAGCTCAGAATCTGTTGCAAAATATGGAGGATTTGAGGTTGTCAAGAATTTTCATTCTTTAGCGGAGGAAGTTTCTAAAAGAGCTGTTGATCTTCTTTATGCTGAGCAAGTTTTTGGTGGTAAGTATGATGTGGTGATAGATCCTAGACTTACAGGTGTTTTTGTTCATGAGGCTTTTGGACATTTATCTGAGGCTGATCATGTGTATGGAAACCAAAGGCTTATGGAGGTTATGAAGATTGGAAGAAGGTTTGGTCCTGAGTTTCTAAATATAATAGATGATGGGAGTATTGATACCACTGTTGGGTATACTCCATACGATGATGAAGGAATTCCATCTCAGAGGACATATTTGGTTAGGAATGGTATTCTTAGTTCTAGGTTACATTCCAGACTTACCTCAAAGGTTATGGGAGAACCACTTTCGGGCAATGCTAGGGCACTGTCTTATGAATACTCTCCTATTGTTAGAATGACAAATACTTTCATTGATAATGGTGATACTCCTGTTGAGGAGTTGTTTGAGAGGTTAGGAAATGGGCTTTATGTTGTGGATTTTCTGGGAGGTCAGACTAACCTTGAGATGTTTACTTTCTCTGCTGCTTACGGATATAAGGTTGAGAACGGAAAGCCAACTAAGCTTGTAAGAGATATAACCCTGACGGGGAATGTTTTTGAAACTCTTAACAATATAGTTATGATAGGTAATGATCTTAAGTTGCACAGCACTATGGGAGGTTGCGGTAAAGCATCTCAGTCGCCTTTGCCCGTTGGTGATGGAGGGCCTCACATTCTCGTTAGAGATGTTTTAATTGGTGGTAAGGTTTAATATGAGAGATGAGATAAGTAGAATCATAAAGGAAGAACACATACCTATAAAGAAAGTAAACACGATAATTGGTGTAAACACTATTTTCAGGGGAAACTTTGTTGTTGAGGGACCTCTCAGGGTGGATGGTAATTATGAGGGAAATATAAAGTCTTTGGATTTGATAATAGTCGGTTCTAGCGGTAAGGTTAAGGGTGATATATTTGGTGAAACTGTAGTAGTTGGAGGGAAAGTGAAAGGTAATATTTTTGCGATTAGGGAAATAATCCTTCTTGGAACTTCTTCTGTGATTGGTGATCTCTCATCACAGAAGATTCTTATAGATGAAGGAGCAAGGTTTAAGGGTAGATTCAATAGAGTAGGTAAAGAGGAGATTATGGAAATATTTTCCGCGGAAGTAAGCCCTTATTTGGAGGAGGAGAGGAAGAAGTGGAGTTGGTAGTTAATTTTTCCACGAACTGGTCTCAAGAATTTTTGTTGTGATAACCAAGCTTAGAATTATCCAGAAGATGAAAAAGGTAACATCTTTTGTATCAATTATGCCTGTTAGAAAGTTTGAATAATGGTTTAGAAAAGAAATTTCTGAGAGGATATTTGATATTGTTTCGTCTGCAACTATTCCACTAAGAACATCTATAAACCACAGTAGGAAGATAAGAGCGAATCCTATTATTCCTGCAACCATCTGGTTTTGTGAAAGTGAAGACGCAAGAAGTCCAATAGATAGAAATGTGCTCATTGTCAAAACAAAACCAATGTATCCTGAGACAATTGTCCCAAAATCGGGTTTTCCGTAAACAGCCATGATTACTACATATACTGAAGTGAGGAGAAGACCGCTGAGGAATATGATAATGCTTGCCAGATATTTACCTACCACGATCTGGTATATGTGGATGGGTGATGTTTTAAGAAGTTCGTAGGTGCCTAGTTTTTTTTCTTCTGCAAGTAGTCTCATTGTCAGGATCGGGGATACAAACATTCCTGCTATTATCATATTGTTTAGCACTCTACTCATGTCTGAGATTCTGGTATAGGAGATATAAAAGTGGAATAGGTATCCGGATATTACTAGAAATGCAAGCATTGCTATGTATGCAACTGGTGTTGTAAAATAGACTATGAGCTCTTTTTTCAAAACATACCAAATCTTTCTCATAGCTTTTATACCATTTCTATTATCATTAAAGCATCTTCTGATTTTACAATTTCTGCGTTGTTTTTCAGTATTTTTACAATTTTTCCTGAGACGGGAGATTTGATTTCATTCATCACTTTCATTGCTTCAACGATGCAAAGGGTTTGTCCAGCGTTTACGTGGTCTCCTTCTTTGACAAAGGGTTCGGCTCCGGGGGAAGGTGCTCTGTAGAATGTTCCGTTTATTGGGGATTTGACTTTATGGTATTTAGTTTCATCTGCGAAGGGGTCTTGTTGGGTTTTAGTAGGTTCAGGTGAGATAGAGGGTTGTTGTCTTGGAGCTTGTAGAGGTTGTTGGGGCTGTTGGGTTATAGGAGTTGGAGGAACTACTTGTTGTATGTTCAGTCCGGGAGTAATTATGGGAGAAGAATATGACTTAGTTCCTTTTGAAAATTTTACACACAGTTCTTCTGTTTCTATCAGTAACTCCTCTAGTTGGTTATCGTGAAATAACTCTGCGAGCTTCCTTATCTCTTTTATGGGTAGTTGCTTGTTTTCGTTCATACTGCACCTCTGGTAATAAAATGATATACAATTACCCTACTAAAGTTCAAAATCATGTAAAGGCGGTGAGTCGTTTGAAGTTGCTGGTACCAATAAAGTCTAAATTTTTTTGTGAGGAGATTCTAATGTTGATGGGATTGAGGATGAGAATAGAGGTTTATGGACACCTAAAAGTATTAACCATACCTACGTAACTTCAAATTCTGGAATTTATTGGGGTTTAGTGGAAGATTGAATTTGGGTTGGTTGTGGTTTTATAATAATGCTATAGAGGGCGGTTAGCTCAGTTGGTTAGAGCGCCACTTTGACGCAGTGGAGGCCAGAGGTTCGAATCCTCTACCGCCCAAGGTCGGGATGTAGCGCAGCCTGGTAGCGCACACCCTTGGGGTGGGTGGGGTCGCTGGTTCAAATCCAGTCATCCCGACAT
>JBCNVF010000048.1 GCA_039630355.1 Brevinematia bacterium | reverse complement strand
TCAGGTCCTTCAAAAATCCCTACTTTCACAGCTTTGTAGTAAAGCCCTGTACCTCCCACCAAAATTCCTACCTTACCCTCCCTAACCAGCCTCAGAACAATTTCATCAAACATCTTGCGAAACTTACCAGCACTAAATCTTCCCTCATTTGGCTCAAGTATATCCAAACAGTGGTAGTTAAACTCTCTTCTAAACTCAGAAGGAACTTTATCAGTTCCTACGTCAAAATACTTGTAAACCTGCACCGAATCACACGAAATTATCTCGGACTCAATACCCAACTTCCTAAGCTCTCTTGCAAGGTTATGAGCGATGTAGCTTTTACCACTACTCGTAGGACCAACAATGCCTATAACTTCCATAAGAGAATTATAAAAAGAAACTCAGTAGAATCTAAACGATAGCACAAAGACAAACTTCCTCAGGAGATCAAACAAAATCAATTGGAATTTATTGTTTCAATAATCACAAAACTACTAAAATTTCATTCTGATCGTTCAAAATGTAATTAATAGGTTAAAGTCAGGGGGTTTGTATGAAACTAAAGCAACTAGTTAGGTTATTTATACCAATATTTCTACTTTTAACACTAGGAATAGTCTACGGAGTATTTGTTAATGACATACTTGTTTTTTCGGTGGTTGGCATAACATTTGGTCTTCTAACTTTCCTCATTGAGAGGCTCGTCACAAATATCAAGTTTGACATAATATACTCTTTCCTGGGAGGAATAGCTGGTTTCTATCTGGGAACCTTACTTGATACAGTAGCGAAAGATCTATTCTCACCCATAGGCTACTCATCCCAGATAAGACCATTCCTGCAACTTTCTTTTGCTTACATTGGATTCTTCACACCGGTATTTGTAAAAGGACTAAAACCCTTTTATGCTCCGTCAATAGAGAGAGAAATATCTCCACAAGAAAGAGAAGAATCTCCATACAGATACAAAATATTGGATACCTCTGCAATAATTGATGGCAGAATTGCAGAAATAGCAAAGACTGGTTTTCTTGACGGAACAATACTAGTTCCTAAATTTGTGCTCTATGAGATCCAAATGCTTGCGGATTCTCAGGAAAATATAAAAAGGAACAGAGCAAGAAGAGGACTTGATGTCTTAAATGAACTTAAGGACATCTCCCACATAAATCTAAAGATAATAACACGAGATTACGAGAACATCCATAAAACGGACGAGAAGATCTTGAAGTTGGCAAAAGACATAAACGGTGTGATAGTTACCAACGATTATAATCTGAACAAAATAGCGAAGATAGAAGGTATAAAGGTTCTTAACATAAATGATCTTGCAGTAGCGCTGAGGCAGATATTCCTACCAGGAGAGAAGTTAACAGTGCAGATAATAAAAGAAGGTAAGGAAAAAACCCAAGGTGTTGGCTACCTACCTGACGGAACTATGATCGTGTTGGAAAAAGGTAAAGATTATATAGGTAAAGAAGTTGAAGTTAAGGTTACAAGTGTATTACAAACTTCATCTGGGAGAATTATCTTCACACAAATTGAAGAAGAACCTCCACAACAACCCCTCTCCCAGAAACACCAACCCGCAAAGACTAGGAAGTAGAGAATTCACATATCCATGAAAAAGATAGTATTCTCAACCTTAAACATCCTTATAGCGTTTTTCTCTTATGGAGTGCAATTTGAAATACTAAACAATGGAGCAAAAAACGTAGCAATAGGTGGTGGGACAAGTGTATTTAAAGACCCCATGGCAACCTTAATAAACCCAGCAAACTTATCCTTAGAAAAAAGCTCTCTCACGCTATACTACGAAGCTAGTTCGTCAGTTAATGTAGGAAGCCTTCTTGAACTATACAACAGAAGATTTATCTTCAACTTTGGCAATGTTGGAATAAGCGCAAAGCTAGATGAATTTACAAGAGTCTCTTTTCTTCTCTCCTCTTACATATACGATCTTGATGTCCCAGAGATCACCTACAGGGTTTTGCTTTTTGGAATATCCAAGAAGGTTCTACCCTTCCTTCTTGTTGGAGCATCACTAGGACCAGTTTTAGGGATGAATGAGAATTCAGTTCTACTTTCTTTTCTTGCAGTAGCAGGAACTACCCTCAAGCTAAATGATATCCTCAATGCTTCGGTAGTCGCTAAATCTCCGTTTTCAGTAAATTACATTAATCCATACTATGGAGAAATATCTCAAACCTTTCCCCCCATCATATCTTGCGGTATCTCATTCTTAGTTACCAAGAACACAATTCTCTCTACCGCCACTGATATAATACTTGTGAACAACATCTCTGCCCGTGCAAATAACAGAGAAATCTTCACCCCTAGAGATGATATAAGCGACTACATTCTACCTAGATTGGGATTAGTATATTATGACGAAATCTCAGGCTACAGGATAATGTTTGGGTTTCATAGAACCCAAGTTGAAGCTATCTCAGATTCCCTACACCAGTATCATCTGACTTCAGGAGTAACTTTCTTTATAAGAATACCTGGATTTAGAGAGTTTGAAATTAACTTCTGTGCCGATGATGGCATCTTACTGAACTTACTCAACATCGCACCCCAGAATGTGAAAAAAATATCTCTTTATGTAAGCGGTGAAACCAGGTTCTAGTCAAACTACATTCTCTCTGGTGCAGAAACACCAATAATCCACAATCCCTTTTTCAGAACATTTTTCACCGCTTTTACCAAAAATTTTCTCCCTTTCACCACTTTACCGCTGTCAATTACCCTGTAATCCGAGTAGAACTTGTGAAATAATGACGCTAACTCTAGAAGATAGGTTGTCATCCTCTGGGGATCAAGGGAAAGAGTTATATCAATTATTTCGTCAGGAAACCTCAAGAGCATAACAGCTATTTCTCTAGAGATATCACTATCAATAGGCTCCGAATCTATCTCCTCAAGTCCCTCAGAATTCCTTAGTATTCCTGCTATCCTAGCGTGAGCATACTGAAGGTAGTAAACAGGATTCTCTTCGCTCTGCTTTTTGGCAAGATCTAGATCAAAATTTATGTGAGTATCAGCCTTCTTTGAGACCATAAAGTATCTAACAGCATCCACCCCTACTTCGTCTAACACTTCCCTAAGAGTAATTATGTCTCCAGTGCGTTTTGACATTCTCACAGGTTCCCCACTTCTAAACAGAGATACCAACTGTCCTAGAATGACTTCAACCCTTACATGGCTATTGATAGCATTTACCGCAGAGACTAACCTTTTTACATAGCCATGATGATCTGCTCCCCATATGTTTATCAACCTGCTAAATCCTCTCCTTATTTTATTCAAGTGATATGCAATATCAACCCCAAAGTAGGTATACTCACCATCAGACTTTCTTATAACCCTATCTTTATCATCCCCAAACTGTGTGCTTTTAAACCACAAGGCTCCATCTTTCTCGTAAACAAGCCCTTTTTCCCTAAGCAAGCTTACCGTCTTCTCCACTTCACCACTTTCATGAAGAGATCTCTCTGAAAACCATGTGTCAAAATGTACTCCAAACCTTTCAAGATCTTCTCTGTGCCATTCCAGAATCACTTCTATAGGGTTTCTTTCTAATCTAGCAAGTTCATTGATATAGTCTCCCTGATAACCATTTTCTGGTATTTCTTCCCCATTCTTTACTGCATTGACCGAGTCAAGCAAAAGTTTCACTTGGTTTCCAGCATCGTTTATGTAAAATTCCGTCTCTATGTCATACCCTGAAAGCTTGAACGCTCTGTAGAGAGAGTCACCAATAGCTCCCCACCTTGCGTGCCCAATGTGAAGAGGACCTGTTGGATTTGCACTGACATACTCTAAAAGAATCTTGCCCCTACCTCTCCCAAAATCTGAACCACCATAACCCTCATCTTCAGCCACAGCCTTCACCAAACTCTTCAAAAACCCCTCAGACAACCTAAAATTCAGAAAACCCCCACTCGCAACCGATATTTCAGAAAAAATCTCCCCAACTCTCTCTAAAATCAAACTCCTCAACCTCTCTGCTATCTCCACAGAAGATATATTCTCACCCCTTGCCTTAAGAGTCTTCATCACCCTAAAAGCAACCGTTGTTGAGTAATCACCAAATTTCTTATCCTCAGGATACTCCACTATAATATCATCCTCACCATAATTTTCACCATAAACCTCTCTCACAACTTCTAGTATCCTCTCCCTTAAAAATTCTCTTACGATCATAGAAGAATAATTGTAATAAATCTTTCTCTCCGACTTCCACTACTAGCTCTAAAAAATCTTCCTCCAAAGGTAAATTTCACTACAAAATAAACTAACTCACAAATCTGTTATAGTCTCAAACCATCAATCCTCCTAAAAGCTTGTAATCGGAAAATTGAAGCTATCACTGTCTAACTACCATAGTCCATATATTATTCCCAAAGAATTTCATATTCTCCCAATACTCTCTCCACCATTTCCTTCAAATCCCCCATGTCTTTAAGCCGATAGTGAATATTTGAGATATGTATATCCATGCCAAGGTATCTCTTAACGATATTCTTAGCCTCTCTGTATGACTTACCATGCAGAGTGATAAGAACCCCTACTAAAATTATCAAAGCATCACCATACTTTTTCTTTCTACCTCTTCCCTTATAATAATCCTCCTTAACTGCCTCTTTAAGCATCTGATACATCTGAGGAATAGAGACAAGAAAAGCCATATCTCACCTCCGAAGCATCTCACTTGACTGTAGATACGAAGCTACATTTACATTATTTATTTACTTACACTCAGCAATTTCAACTTAGCTTGTGTAAGTTGTATAGCTAAGAATAGCCACTAGCAACATTTCATCTGATAATTTTAAAACATCCTCTTTTCTCCAAACATTCTTGCCAAAAGATTCCAAAATTTGTAACTAGGATGCAGTCTCTCTTTTATCTCTCTCGCAGTCCCTGCCGGGACTGGGTGAATACTTTTCTTAATAAACAAAAGGCTTGGTGTGAAGTGAAATTTGTGATTGATGAATGCTATCTAGAAACGGAGAGAGTGGGTAAACAAAAAGTTACTTTATCTACTCACCTAATGGAAATTGGAATTTATTGACATTTTCGCAGATTTATATGTAAGGAAGATCAACGATCAGTTAAAATAAGACAGTATGAGAATTACTAACCTCAGAGGTGAGATTCTGGATAGTATTCCTAGGAAAGGAAGCGAGGTATTGCTTGAGAAAGAGGTGGTGAAGGTAGTTGAGAGAATTATAGAAGATGTTAGAAAGAACGGAGATAAAGCTGTCATTGAGTATCTTAGAGAATTTGACGAATTTGAAGGAGACCAAATTAAGGTAAGTGAGGATGAATTTCTCAGAGCAAGAGAAGAGGTAGAAACTAGCGTAGAGCTTACTGGAGTAGTGAAAGGATTTCTTGAGATGATAGAAAGAGTGAAAAGTTTTCACCAGGAACAACTTAGGCATTTTCACTTATATGGCAAATGGGTAGCTAAAACTAAGGGAATCGTAGGGCAAGTCATAAAACCTATTGAGAGAGTATGTGTTTATGTTCCAGGAGGAAGAGCAATATATCCATCCACTTTGATAATGAACCTCATTCCAGCAAAGGTAGCGGGGGTGAAAGAAATATTCGTTTCAACTCCGTCAAAGAAAGGCAAAATACCATCAGTTATACTCTATCTCTGTGAGATTATGGGGATAAATGATGTATTTAAGGTTGGCGGAGCGGTAGCAGTAGCAAGCTTTGCATTTGGAACCGAAACTATACCAAAAGCTGACATGATAGTAGGCCCTGGAAATAAATACTATGTCACTGCTAAGAAGATCCTAAACGGTATTATAGGTATAGACATGCTACCAGGACCTAGTGAAATAGCAGTTATTGCAAATACCGGAAACCCTCACTTTATCTCGCTTGATCTGTTATCACAGCTTGAACACGATCCAGACTCAAGCGGATACTTCATCTCAACGAATCAGGAGCTTATAGAAAGAGTAAAAGAAGAAGTTCTTTCAACGCTGGACAAAGCAAAAAGAAAAGACATACTGTCAAAGTCAGTGGATAATTTTTTCTTCATACTTGTTGAAAGCATTGAAGAAGGTTTTGAAATTGTAAATGCCATCGCTCCAGAACACTTAGAAGTAATTGTAGAAGGAATAAGTATTGAGAACATAGACAACTATGTTAAAAATGCAGGAACAGTAATAATAGGTAACAACACTCCTGTTGTCCTAACTGACTACATAGCAGGTGTAAATCATGTTTTACCTACTGGCGCAACTGCCAGATTCTCTTCACCTTTGGGAGTTTATAACTTTGTCAAACTTTACAACATCGCCCAGTGGGACAATAAAAGTCTTGAAGAAGACATACCTACTATCTCAAAACTTGCAAGATACGAACAGCTAGAAATACATGCCCTATCTGCCGAGAGAAGAAGCAACAGCTAAAAGCACCCAAGATTTACCATCCAGACACAAGTTTTACCACAAGGTAACCTCATAACTTCTTGGTGTGCCTCTTAGACACCAACCTTTCTACAACAAATACCTTCAGCAAAGCATAGAACTTACAATCAGACATTTCTTTTTATTTGCTACTTTTCTCGTGAGCCATCTAAGTTAATAGAAATCCTCTTAGTAAACGTCTCCTCGGACATCTAGTCTTAACTTGATAAATTGTTGAAAAATCATTCTTCATTCTTCACAATCTTTTCTAAGGAGGAAGAGTATGGAAGAAATATTAAAGGACAATCTGCTATATTTCTCTGGCGATGAAGAAGAATTTGAAGAAGAATTTGAAGAGGAAGACTTTGATGATGAATTTGAAGATATTGAGAATGACGAGTTTGAGGATGAGGATCTCTTTGAAGATTACGAAGAAGAAGAATTTGAAGAAACCGAAGATGAATTTGAAGAAGAAGATTTTGAAGGAGAAGAAGAGGAATAACCTCCTTGCTATAAGAAATGAGGGTATCCAGACTGGGTAGGAATAGCAACCTACCCCCTCAAAGATCTACCCCCATCTCCGAAAGACAATCACTATTCCCGAGAATATTAGAAAGTAGTTCTAAACGCATAATAAACGAGGAAATAGATGAAACGATAAAGGAACTTTCCGAGCTTGATAAAACCATAGAAACAAGCTTTAGAGAAGAACACATAGAAAAATATAGAGAACTGCTCAAAAAGCTAATCCTCAGAACTCAAGAGATTGTGAAGGTAATTGAGAAAACGTCAAGTAAAAACAAGGATAGGGTCTTGAAAGTGGTTGTAATAAGTGATGAAAAACTAAAAAGAATGCTTGAAGAGACAATTACCTCGGAAGTTTCTAAACTTAGGCTAAAAGGCATAATCAAGGAACTACAAGGAATACTTATTTCTCTTAAAGTATGATAGTAAGATTTGTTGCTGACTCAATGCTCGGAGGACTAGCAAAATACCTAAGAATGTTAGGTTTTCACACAGAATACTTTGCAAAGATTGAAGATAAAGAACTAATCAAGATCATAGAAGAGGACAAGAAAGCAATTCTTCTTACCAAAGACAGGCATCTTAAAGATGAATACCACACCTACGGTAATAGGATATTCCTTGTGACTTCCGAGGACAAGATAGAACAAACAGTAGAAGTATTAAAGACTTTCAAGCTTAAGAATCAGATTTCTCCATTCATCAGATGTTTAGAGTGTAACACAAAGTTAATCAGAATACCTAAAAAGGAAGCGGAAAAGCTATTATCTCAGGAGATATGCAAAAACTTTAGTGAATTTTATAAATGCCCAGTATGTAACAAAATATTCTGGTTCTCAACTCACACCCAAAGAATGGAAATCATAATCCAAAGGATCCTGAACAAGCTAGAAGAAAAATAAAAATTCTCACACTTCTACTTCGTAATCACCATACTGCCAACTTAACATCTCCTAGACAAAAACTTAAACTATGATAAGTTTTAAACAAATCTATGAAACTTTGTCCTTCTTATCGCATATCTTCTTGTCCATATCCATAATGTGATCCTTAACCCAATCTAGCAACAAATACTGAACTTTGCTCAAAAGCTCTGGAGTTAGTCCCTTGGTTCTCAAATCAAACTTTAGTTTATTCGCCTCCATGATGAAGAACTGATGCTGTGATCTATGCAGATCTAGCGTTGGACAAGAATTCTCTTCCATTATTTTCTCCTCAGTCTGGAAATGAAACACTGAATACTCAGCCATAAAGTCAAATAATTTCTCTACCTCTGAAGAAATAGCTTTAGTATCAGAATTCAACAACTTATCCAGAAAATTGTTTACTACTTCTATAAGCTTCTTATGTTGTTCATCTACTACCTCTATTCCCGTCTTCAAACTATCGTCAAATACTAGTCTATCCATAATCCACCTCCTAAGCATACTTAATATACCAAACTTTGCGCAAAATTTCAAATTCAAATCTCAAACCATTGAAAGGAATGGTAACAATTGTTTAAAATTAAGAATTGTTATGGAGCAAACAAAGGAAAATCAACTTGTGATTCAAGAAAAAGTTCTTGACCCCAAAAGAATGCTTCTTAAAGACATTGAACTACTCATATACAATCTAAAAAGATTTGTTGATACTTACAGTGAAATAGGAAATGTCTCGCAACAGACAATACATCTTATAAGAACAAAGTCGCTTAAACTCTCTTCTACGGTAAGGAGTATTCACAAACTTCACAACGTAAAGATACTTAAGAGATTTTACATCTATACTAAGCAGATATCAAAATGTTTTGGTAAGATAAGAGACATGGATGTGATGATAGGACTACTAAACAACGAAAAGTCTCCGAGATCTCTTGTCAAAGATTTTTCAAACAGAAGACACAGGTATATGAAAGAAGCATACAAAAAAGTATCAAAGGTTACTGACAAATACGCAAATACAATAAACGAATTCATTGAGGAAATTTCTAATCCTAAATACATCCTACACTTTAAAGACGTGCATAAGATATATAAGATTATAACCAATGAATACCAATTTGCTAAACTCTCTTTTATGTTAGAACCCAGTTATGAGCTATTTAACAGAGTTAGAGCCCGAGTGAAGAATATGAAATACTCCTTCTGGCTTCTTAGAATGTTTTTCTCAGACTATCCAGATAAAAAATTTCTCAAGGATCTTGAGGAGAGTCTAAAAGCCATAAACGATTTTCAGAAGAGCCTAAGCTACTTCAGAGATGTAATGACACTTGTCAACATTTTGTCAAAGACCAGTCTTAGGGTCTCAAGAAAAAAAGACTTTGTTGACGCCTTTCTTAATGCTAGAAAGAATATATGGAAAGACACAGTTGAAAATTTCAAAGAGAGGCATATAAGAATAGACTACAGAATAAATAATATTCAGAGGTATATAGAAAACATACACTACAGTTTGCACCAGCCTGAGATTAGTAGATACGAGAGAGTGATGAGCTATATTGAAGCGTTTGTCTCTGAGCACAAAGGTGATCTGGAGAAGTCTAGAAAAATTGCAAATCTAGCTATTGGCATTTATAGAAGTTTTGATAAATTCAATCTGATAGTATCTGATCCTTCCGAGGAATTTATAATAAAAGGAGCCTGTCTGATACACGATGTTGGAAAAAGCATATCTCCAGAGTTATACCATAAAGCATCTATGGAAACTTTTGTAGCCTCCGAAATCCACGAGATCAAGACCAAAGAAAAATTAATGATAGCATTAGTGACCAGATACCACACAAGATCAATACCTAAATACTCCCATAAGTGGTATACTAACTTAAAAGATCACGACAAAATGCTAGTAAACAAGCTTTCAGGATTCGTTCGCATAGCATTTGCAATCTCAAGAGCCAGCAACTTTTCTGCAGAATTGATCAACGTTGATTCAACCAGAGATGGTATTGACATAGTGGTGGATTGCAAAGAAACAAGAAGTATTGATATTGACGATGTAGACAAAGTTTTACTAGAAAAGATGATAGGTATGCCTGTCAGAATTGTTGTTAGACAGTAATTCTACCTATTAATTTCCTCAAGTTTGCCATTTCAACTGCAGCAATAGTAGCCTCTATTCCTTTATTACCCATCTTCAATCCCGCCCTATCAATTGCCTCCTCAACGGTATTTGCTGTAATTATACCAAAAGCAACTGGCGTATGATGCTTTATGGATAAATCTAACAATGACTTTGTCACGTGTGTTGCTATGTATTCAAAATGAGGAGTTTCACCTCTTATTAATGTCCCAAGGCAGATAACAGCATCGTATTTTCTGTAAGATAGAATTTCCTCAACCGCAATAGGTATCTCAAACGAACCAGGAACCCAAAATATGTCAATATTCCCTTCCTCAGTCTCAACCTGCTTAAGGAAATTTATCGCCCCATCTAAGAGCTTATCAGTTATAAGTTTATTGAACTTGCTTGCCACTATTGCAAAACTTAGCCCCTTACCCGAGAGATTACCTTCAAAAATCCTCATAAACCTAACTAATGATAATAGATTTTCCTACCGAATTTCTAGCTAAACATCATAAGAACAACAAAGCCTAAAATTTGAGTTAGACATAGCTTTAGTTGGAATCTATTTAACCACTTCAGTAACCTCTTGACAAAAGTAATTCTGTTGTTCACAATTACTCAGTAGAAAAGGAGGTATTCTATGTCACAAGATGCAAAAACCTTATCTGCTCTCGGTAGCTTGTTTATTGTCATTTCACCAATTCTTTTCCTTATACCGATTCTATCAGGAATCCTGTCCCTTGCAGGGGCAGTGCTTTTTTTGATAGGACTAAGTAAGATCTCAAATTCTGTAAACGAACCGAAAATGTTCTCACAAGGGTTATGGGCTATTCTCTTACCTCTCATAGTTTCATTTATCGCTGTAATGATAATTGGAGTAACGATAGTAGCCGCAGCAATTAGTTTTGGATTAGCAGTAGGTTCCACCCAGATAACCGAAAATATTGATCTTCAAACCATAATTTCCTTAATGTCCGGAGTAGGAATAGTGGGATTAATAATCATAATATTATGCTTTATCAGTATTTGGGTATCTGTAATAATCTATGGACTAAAAATGAATACAGTTTCGGAACTGCTGAATAAACACTTCCCGGAGATGGAATTCAAAGTCGCTGGAACCCTGTTCAAGATAGGTGGATGGTTGAGTATTCTACTTGTTGGTGGACTTTTGATATGGATAGCTTGGATACTATACACAGTAAAGTTCTTCCAGGCAAAAGCTTCCTAACACCCCACTAGTCTCCAAACTTCTAAGCTTCTAATACTAATGTTTGTTTAAAAAGGAAACGTTCCCCTTTTAAGAAATCTAACCAAGTTACCTAATAATCCACATAGAATTTATCCAAATTGAAAACCAGCTGCATTTGCAAATAGTGTTCCTAGTCATATTCAACCGAATTGCCTCTCTTAGATAGTATCTCTTCAACAAAGAATTTACCGTTTGCACTAGACTGAATAAAACTTATAGGATCAATCGGCACATACCCTCCGATTCCTAAAACATACATCCCCAAATGCAGATGAGAACCTGTTGATATACCTGTTTTCCCTATTCTACCTATTATCTGTCCCTTACTGACAAACTCACCCTCCTTAACAAACCTCTCAGCCAAGTGGAAATAAGAGGATATTATTCCATAGCCATGGTAAATGTAGATAGTCTCACCAGGAGCGAGAAAATTACTAGATATCACCACAATTCCATCTCCAACAGAGAAAACATTCTCATCAGGAACAGAACTGAAATCTACTCCTTTGTGATACCTAACTCTACCATCAGAGTATTTTCTTCTTAAGCCGAAAGGAGAAGTAACTCTATTAGTAGAAGGAAGAGAAAAGCTTGGTATATCCTTGCATTGATAGCTATAGAGATCTATACCCTTCAACTTATTCTGAATGTATCTAATATCCTCAACTATTCTTTTAGAGTTGGTAAGTATAACTCTGGACTCAGGAGTAAGTTTTAATTTCTTGATCTTCTCTTTTCTCTTACCTACGTAGTCAAGATAAATAGGAGCCGAGAAGAGAGTTTTACCGTCTTCCAAAACTTCCAACAAAACCTTTTTCATCCTAATTTCAGGTGGAATTGGAATTATAGAGACCATACCCATATGCGCCGGATAAAAAGGAAAAACAATGTTAGTATTATATGAAAGCCTAACAAAAGCATTAGTAAGCTTTACCTTACTAATCACTAAAGTCACTTCACCAACACTTTCTAATGTCGTTTTTGGAACAAGTACTACCTCCATAGAAGCAAAACTAATCACAAAAACTAAAAACATAAAAACAAGACTAATAATTCTTGGTAATCTCATTTTTAAAGCCTCTCTTACCCATAAGTGGTACAAATCTGCAAGTTATATCTTCTTTAATCTCGGTTCCTTTACCCTGTTTCTTAACAGCAACCAATCTTTGAAATTCCAATCCTCCCACTGGAAGGATTAATATTCCTCCGTCAGCAAGTTGCTCAATCAACGGTGAAGGTATCCCTGGACAAGCAGCACTCACTATTATCCTATCGTATGGCATATATGTTGGTAATCCTTCACTACCATCTCCAATTATTATACTGAAATTTTTATACCCAAGTTTTCTTAATCTTGATTCTGCCATACTCGCTAATTCAGGAATTATCTCCATAGAGTATACAAAGTAAGAAAGCTCACATAACAAAGCAGTCAAATAACCACTCCCAGTTCCAATCTCAAGCACCTTATGAGACTTGTTAACCTCAAGTTTTTTCAGCATTATAAATACCATACTAGGTTGTGAGATCGTCTGTCCAAACCCTATCTCAAAAGCATTGTTTTGATAAGCATTACTACGGTTCTGAGGAAGGAAAAACTCTTCCCTAGGAACTCTATCAAAAGCTTTCTCTAACCTTTCATTCAGCAAATTTTCAGCCTTAAGTATCCTCCTAAGATTCTCTTTGCTCCTCTTTATGAACTCTTCTTCAGTCATAGCACCTACTCTTTTTCCTTAATTCTTCCTTTGAGAAAAGGTTTTAACTTCTCTTTTAGCAACTCTAAGGCTCTAGCATGCAACTGCGAAACCCTTGATTCGGTTACATTTAAAACCGCTCCTATCTCCTTTAAAGTTAGCTCCTCATGATAATAAAGCATTATAACCTGAAGCTCCTTTTCAGGAAGCTCCTTAATAGCTTCTTTTATCTTCTCTATTATCTCATTTCTAATAACTATACTCTCAGGATTTGTAACCTCATCTGGCGCCTCTATAACATCTTCAAGAGTTATAGCACTATCGGAAGAAGTATCAGGAAATAACACATCGTCCAGAGAATTAATATAGTTTCTTGAGTTTTGAAGCCTGAGAGAAGTCTCATAAAACTCCTCAAGAGAAATTCCTAACTTTTCCGCTATCATTTCTTCAGATGGCTTCTCACCTAGCTCATATTGTAGCTCCGAAAGAGCCTTCTGGTATTCCCTTTCAATCTGTCTCACCGACCTTGGTATCCAATCCATCTCCCTAAGCTTATCATATATCGCTCCTCTGATTCTTATTATAGCATATGTCTTGAACTTAACCCCCCTATCAGGATCAAATCTCTCAATAGCATCTATAAGCCCATCAATCCCCCAGCCTACAAGATCATCATAGTCTGATTGATCGTTTACAGTAATATTCATATTCGCAACTACATACCTAACAAGAGGAGAATACTTCTCTATGAAAAAATTCCTAATCTTTATATCCCTTGTCTTCTTATACTCCCTCCATCTCTTGTCCTCTTCCTCTGGATCTAGCTCATATTTTGATAAATCTATATTAGGTCCCCTCACACATTCCCCTCTCTACACACAAAAATCTAGATTTAATCATAAAAGTAACATACTTATGTTTCAATATTATAAAGCTGTCGCAAAGGCAAAAACCTCTAACCAAGAATAGTAAAAGAGCTATTGAAACCCTTTCCACTTAACCTTCAATAAGTTCCAATCTCTACTAGTTGATAAGCAGGATTCTAAACTCTGCTTACTTAAGTTCCAGGCAGTGTCGTCAGTTAAAAAACTTAATTTCGCACCAAGCTTCTTAGATACTTACTAAGAAAAGAACCAATCTAATTCCCGATAGGAATGCAAGAGAAAGAAAAACTATTCTCAGTTATGAATTTTGGACTTTATTGACTTAAGCTTAAAACAGAAAAGAAAACCATACCTAATTGTCAGACTTTTGGACCTCGTTGCTCTACCATTGGTCTTTAAAGAAAGTTAGGACTGAGATTCACTTAACAGCTCTTGTAATAGTTGGGCACTATTCTACTCACACTGATATAGTTTTGTAAAGCTAGTACTTTATCTCAAATCCTAGAGAAGAGTGTAGAAAGTTGTAGTTTGTTTGGAATATTCCACTGATGTCTCTGTAAAAGAACTTTGTATCAAAGTAAAAGTTCACGTTCTGGAACATACTTTTCGTAATTCCCGCATAAAGTATAAACCCGTCTTTTTCTAAATTTTTGATAATGGATAAAGTAGCAGTAGTTGTTATGTCCGGTAGATAAGATAGCTGTAGCATGGCGTATTGTTTTGAAACGAATGGGTAGTTCCTTAAGCTTATAGCAGATTGCAATGGCAGTTTAGCTACATCAAGAGAGTTAAAGTAGTATTCACCTCTTACCACCAACTTCTTGAATATTGAGTAATCTCCTCCTATGACAAACTCAAAGTATCTATTTGTTTCTTGGTTATGGTAATTGTAAGCAAATTCTCCGTATATACCAACTTCTACATCAGCCTTGAAAGATAACCCAGCTCTTACTTCTTCATTCTGCCCAAAATATCCAATTGCCCCTTCCATGTTGATTCCTGCTAACATAAACGAAAGTCTGGCCGAAAAATCGGAATTCGTCACCTGCGTTCTCGGAACTACAATTAGGTTAGCATCGCTTGTATCACTTAAATACGCTTTTAATCTTATTGAATCTGAACCAATTCTTGAAAAGTTGATATCTGATATATCAAGTTTATCAAAGAAATTTATAGGAGAAAATACAAGTCCTTGACCAAACCTAAGCAACTGTCTTCCGATGCTTATGTCTACCCAGTCAAGACTAACTGCAAGGTATAGTTTTCTTAGGTTGATAAGCAGTAAAACATTATCCCCTAGTAGTATCCCATTTGTTTGTAAGAAGAATATATCGTAGTATCTTCCTGAGACTATATGAAGATCAACACTCCCGTCTATCTTTCCGTAAGCTGTATCGCTATTTACCACATCAACCCGTAGTGTGTTCTTGCCGAAGTAGTAATAGTTTTCAAGATGAGAGTTTGAAATTGCAAAAAGAATACCAACGTCTGTCCTGAAGTGTCCAGATGCAATAACACCACCATCATCCCAGGCAAAACCAGAACTGGCTAGAATCACAAAAAAAACTACCACAATACCATTTCTCATACCATACCTCTAAAGACCTTAAACCCACCTCAACTTTTACATTACCTTTCCAGATGCCTCTTTGTAAATATACTATCTAAGATGCTAACATCAAAGTTTGCCTCCTGTATCTCAATCACAGTCTTAGTATTCTCTTTGAGTTTGTCAGAAACTACACTTCTAGTAGGGTAGTATTTACCTCCGAAGGATTTGACTTTCTCAACTTCTGCAACCTTAAGCAACCTTCCACTCAATGCAAACATTTCCTCTCTTAGGGGTATAAAGTATTCCTTATCAACCCACATTTTCCTAAAATAGTAAGAGACATTCTCTGCTTTGGCCTTAAGAGAGACAACGTAACAGTCTCTACCATTTATACTATCCTCCTTTTCAAGAGTTATACTGTACTTTGCGTAAATATCTTCAGACTCCAAAACGTCCTCATAAGAGATATCACTCCCCATCATACCCTGCTTAAGTAGGTGTCCAGATATCAGAAAAGTATTGTTCTCAGACTTATCATAAACCCACAGTTGCTTACCAATCTTAAGATACCTTATGTTCTTGTCCTCTTTGTTTAGAAATTCAACATAAGCCTTCTGTTCACCAACTACCCAGGACTTAAAAATTTTTACCCTCGGAGGTTGCCCAGGTAGGTATATCTCCATCTTAGCAGTCATTACAGCACTCCTAAAGTTGAGGTTACTATCAATTTTTCTAAGAATTTCCTCACCACTTATCCCAAAGACATTACTAATACAGAACGCAGTAACCACTAAAGTAACAACCACCACAAACCTAGCAAGTGCCACCAAGTCAACAAGCAATAAGCTGACACCACTTCGCATAGATCCCTCCCGAGAATTACAATTTATATTATAAACTAGTTTATTACGAAAAGTTGAAATAAATTTTAAGTTAAGGGTAATATTCCTACTAGTATTTGGTAGAAATAGACAGTCTTGACTTTTGAGGTTACAGTGTTTTCTCGGATACTTGACTTTTCTTAGTCTTAACGAACCCTAAATTACATATTCGTAGCTTTGTTATTTACAGAATCAGCTGTTGAATCTATAGCTGAAGGATTGTTTATTCTCATCCAACCAGAATCATTAGTTATAAACCTACTATCAGTAAATTCTCTATACAAGAACTTTAACCTATTTGTTATGAATGTATTATTCACCAATTTGTGTCCCATTACGTCTTGGTTGTCTTCATATATGCCTATTGAATCTATTTTGTTATTACCACCTATGAAGCAATTGGATATAACAAGCCCACTTGAATCTCCGTTAATGTGTATAACAGAATTCGTTAATGTTGCCCAGTTATTGGTTATGTAGGAATTAAGAACAAAAGTGCTCGGTGAAGTATCTATAACTATTCCTCCCCCAAAACTAGCACTATTATTATAAACATTTCCACTTATCGTATTTTTATACGACAATCCCAGAAATATTCCTCCTCCGAAGGCATTAGCACTATTCCCATATACATTTCCACTTACTGTATTGTTAGAGGACAGAAGTAGAAATATCCCCCCTCCAACGTAACTAGTGCTTCTGTTATTATAAACATTTCCGCTTAAAGTGTTATCAGATGACAAATACAAAATCAGTCCTCCTCCAAAATCAACACTGCTGTTATTATAGACATCTCCACTTACTCTGTTGTTAGCTGATAAAACTAAACATCCTCCCCCTCCAAAGTTAGCACTATTATTATAAACATTCCCACTTATAGTATTATTGGACGACAAATATAAAATTAAACCTCCACCATTACTAGCACTACTGTTATTACAAATACTACTGCTTATTACATTACCGGATGATAGCTCCAAATATGCTCCTCCCCCATTCATATCGGTATCATTTCCATAAATAATTCCACTTATCTTGTTGTTATCCGATGAAAGTAGAAATATACCTCCTCCGTCATAATCAGCGCTATTGCTATACACACTTCCACTTAACGTGTTATTGTATGATGAATCTAAGTATATTCCTCCTCCACCACCATTGGCACTGTTATTGTAAATATTACCAGTTATTGTGTTATTATCCGATAGCTCTAGAATTAGCCCTCCTCCACCACCTGAGGTCCTATTGTTATAGATATTTCCGCTTATCTTGTTATTATGTGACGAATTTAAAAACATTCCTCCTCCATTGAAGGAGGAAACATTAGTATAAACAGTTGCAGATATTGTGTTGTTAGACGATGAGATCAAGCATATTCCTCCTCCGTCTCCTTCAGCACTATTGTTTGATACCACAACATTGCTCACTAAACTATAAGAAACATTACTCAAGTATATCCCTCCACCTCTATTATGGGGAAACTTACCAGCATAACCTTTCCTTACAACCAGGTTACTCATCACAACGTTTGTTACATTTGTAGCAAATATCACATGCTTAACCTTATTATCACCATCTAACTCACTGTATCCTACAATCTTGTCAAAACTACTATTCCATCCTCCTACAATTGATATGTCACTGTTAGTTATCACAACACCACTGTCTCCCACATTCAACCCACTACCAGGTGTGTATAAACCCGTTGTAATCAATATCACCCTAATCTTATGCTCTACTGCTCTACTTATCCCAGTCTGAATACTTCTGACTGGAGTTGCTTTTGATATACCATCATTAGCATCATTACCGCTTGTTGATACATACACTACCCCCCGTTCACTTCGCTTTTGGGAGTAAGCCACATGCACTACAGCCAAAATTGTCAGAACCAAGATAATAAGCTTATCAAACCTCATATATCATACCTCCTTTCTGGAAAAGTTACATAAGAATGTGATTACTTGAAGAGGAACCTAAGATTGAAATGAGACTGAACCTTCAAGTTCCCATTCCTATGCAGATCTTCTCAGATTATAATTATTGTTCCGCCCAAAAATCAAAATATAATCCAAGCTAGTAACAAATTCCAACTTCCATTTAGATTATTTCACTATAGCAATTCAGAACCTGACAAATACAACAAATTGTAAATACAGTTAAAAGTTTTCGTTTTGTGAATAAACTAGTTTATAATATAAACCTAGGGTTATACCTTCGGTTGTGGAGGCGGTGTATGATATTCAGGATGGCTCTTAGGAATATTAGAAGAAACAGTAGAAGATCCATTCTAGCTTGTGTGTCTGTTGGGATTGCTCTTATGGCTGTTGTGGTTCTTCAGGGACTTGTAGATGGGATGATGGACAACATAATAAGAAATTCAACCAAAAATGATACTGGTCATATCAGAGTTGCAACGAAGGAATATTTTGAGAACATTGAGTATATGCCGGTTTACTATACCATAAATGATCCACAGAGTGTTATAAGGAAAGTGATAAGCTCTCCTGATATTGGGAATAAGGTAGCAGTGATTACGGAGAGGTTTAGGTTTCCTGTGCTGATAGAGTTCAATGGTAATAACAAAGTTGGAATGTGTTTTGCTGGGGACATTGAGAAAGAGAAGGAACTTTTAATGCTACACAAGAGCATAGTTGAGGGTAGATATTTGAGTGGGAGGGTGATAGAAGAAAGTGGGGTTAAGTATAGGGAAATAATAATTGGTAAGAAGATGGCTGAGGTGCTAGGGATTAAGATAGGGGATAGTTTTTCACTTATGCTTCAAGGAAGTGATTTAGGGATACGAATTCCTAGGTTTAGGGTTGTAGGAATATTTGCTACGGGGCTTAACGCTATTGATGATAATGTTTTTATGATTTCCATTGAAGATGCCAAGGAAATTTTGGGAGCGGAGGATAAGTCTCAGGAGTTGATAATAATGCTTAAAAACTACAATCAAGCTAAAGAAGTAGCAGAAAAGATCAACATCCTATTTTCCAAAGCTCCCGAGTTTAGTTATCTTAAAGCTGTTGACTGGAAAAGTTCAGGAAGTATGGCAGGAATGCTAGATCAAGTTTTGGGAATATACAGTGTTATATACTTTATTATTACTCTTTTGGGAGCTTTCATTATAATGAGTGTAATGATGATGGTTATACTTGAGAGGAGAAGAGAGATAGGGATTCTTAAGGCAATGGGGTTTAAGAAAGTGGAGATACTCCTTTTATTTACACTTGAGGGGACGATCTTAGGCACAATTGGCACTCTGGGTGGAGTAACTTTGGGGATACTGATAAACATTCCTTTGTCAATATGGGGCATTGACTTTAGTTCATCTCTTTCAAATATGAATTTTCCGATGGACAATGTCATAAAATGGATGATAACAGGAAGCAGTATTTTAGGCGCAATTGTCCTGGGTGTTGTGGTTTCAGCGATAGTTTCTGTTATACCTTCAAGGCATGCATCTAATATGAGGCCAATTGACGCCATAAAGAGTGTCTGAAAAAATCTAACCTATTCTTAACCAAACCTAGAGAAGTCTGTTCTCCTAATTTGACAATGGATTACTAAATCTAAGAATCACACAAAATAGTCAAAACTTTTTAGATTTTTATCGACACTCCAGAGCTTATTGAGTTATTGTATCTCTGATATATCCAATCTGTAGGGACAGAAACAAGATTAACGATACCTTTCACTACAAGCACCCAAACACTTTTGATGAGACAGCGTTTATAAAAATGTGAATTAGAATTTATTGATCAACTTAGTTGAGAAATTGCAATGGGTAAAAACTCTTTTTGATAATTAGTTAACCGGAGGTATGACATGATAATAGTTTTGAAAAAAGATGCTAGTGAAGATGACATTAACCGTATTGTAGAGAAGGTAAGACAACATGGACTTGAGGCTCATATATCAAGAGGTGTAGAGAAGATAGTCATAGGGGTAGTAGGAGAAGACGATAAGCTAATGAATGTTCCAATTGAAAGTCTTAACAATGTAGAGCAAGTAATAAGGATAACCAAGCCCTACAAACTGGCAAGTAGAGACTTTCACCCACATAACACGATAGTTGATGTAGGGACAGTCAAGATAGGTAGTGACGAAATTGCAGTAATAGCAGGCCCTTGTAGTGTTGAAACCTCTGCTCAGATAACTTACATAGCAAAGGAAGTAAAAAAATATGGTGCCAATCTTTTAAGAGGTGGTGCTTTTAAACCAAGAACATCTCCTTACTCTTTCCAAGGGCTAGGTAAAGAAGGTCTTGAATTACTCAAGTTAGCAAAAGAAACAACAGGACTACCGATAGTCACAGAAGTTCTTGATACAAGAGATGTGGAGTTAGTAGCGGAGTATGCTGATGTTCTCCAAGTAGGCACAAGAAATGCCCAAAACTTTGCATTGTTAAAAGAACTTGGAAAAGTGAGGAAACCTGTACTTCTGAAGAGAGGTCTTGCAATGAAAGCTGATGAGTGGGTTATGTCTGCAGAATATATCATGTCTGGTGGGAATTATAATGTGATTCTCTGCGAAAGAGGTATAAGAACCTTTGAAACGGCAACAAGGAATACATTAGATATAAACATCATTCCAGCTATGAAGGAAAGAACGCATCTTCCGATAATAATAGACCCAAGCCACGCAACCGGTAAAGCAAGATATGTTCCAGACATGGCACTGGCAGCTATAGCAGCTGGCGCAGATGGTGTAATGATAGAGGTCCATAATGACCCCGAAAACGCTTGGTCCGATGGAGATCAGTCAATAACTCCAGAACAGTTTGGTAAACTCATGGAAAAGATCAGAGCAATAGCCCAGATTGTCGGAAGAAAAGTCCCTTCTCTAGTTTAGATATCAGACAAATATGGAAGATGTGGCTATAATCCTAGTATCAACACTTGGGTTCATCTTAGTGCTTCTCAATAACCTCACCCTTGTAGTTATAGGATCATCACTCGGAATAATAAGTCTACTGTTATCAATCTTGCTCACAAAATTGACAACAGTTACAAAAGTATCCACTGTAATAGTTTCTTCAATTACCATACTCCTCGGAATAATATGGCTAGTATTTTTCACCTTTGCCTTAAAATAACAACAACCCAAGGAAAGATAATTTTTCAAAACGTCTGAAAAACCGATAATCATCGTTTTCCTATCATCTGTAAATTTGGTAATTGCTTCTTTGTGCAAACTTAAGTTAAAATATACCTTGTAATTTTTGTAACGATAATTCTATACAGGGACAAACTGGAGGAATATATGTGGGAAAACCTTAACAAAGTCTTCTTCGTAGGAATAGGCGGAATTGGGATGAGTGGTTTAGCCTTGATATTAAGAGCAAAGGGAATCCAAGTCATAGGCTCTGATAGACAAGAGAGCGAAAAAACTCAAGAACTTGCAAAGATTGGTATAAAAACAATAATTGGCCATAGCGCCGAAAACATTACTGATGATATAGATTTGGTAGTGTATACCAATGCAGTTAAAGAGGACAACCCAGAGATTAATGAAGCTAAGAAAAAAGGGATAAAAGTCATATCAAGAGCGGAACTACTAGCAGAGATAGAGAAAGATTATTTCTCAATAGGAATTTCTGGCACACATGGTAAGACAACTACAACTTCAATGGTATCAAAAGTTCTCCTAGACGCAGGTTTTGATCCTACAATATCTAACGGTGGTAACCTTCCCTACATAGGTGGAAACGCGAGGATAGGTAATAGCAAATACTTTGTATATGAAGCCTGTGAAGCTTTTGGAAGTTTTCTACACTTTCACCCTAATATTGGAGTTGTGACTAGTGTTGACAATGACCACGTTGCTGAATATTATAAAACTATGGAAAATGTGGTAAGTGCATTCGGCACGTTTATAAACAACGTCAAGGAAGATGGCGTGGTTATATTAAATGGAGACGATCCGAACACTATTGAGGCACTTTCAAAATCCCGCAGAGTCGGGTGTATTACCTACGGGATAAGAGAAGGAAATGATATAGTCGCAGACAAAATAAAACTCAAAAGTAGGACTACGGAATTTGATGTCTACTTTAAAGGTAATTTTGCAACTACACTCTCAATAAATGTTCCTGGCATTCACAATGTCTACAACTCTCTTGCTGCATTTGGTGTGGGAATGTACCTAGGAATTGATTTTGATACTATAGCTTACAGTCTGAGAAACTTCAAAAACGCTGAAAGAAGATTTGAAGTAAAATACGAAAGTGAAAATATCACGATAATTGATGATTATGGACACCATCCAGCAGAGATAAAAGCTACCCTAACTTCAGCTAAAAACCTAGGTAAAAGCGAGGTAATAGCTATCTTCCAACCACACCTGTGGTCAAGAACTAGCTACCTATACAGGGACTTTGCTCTAGCCCTAAATATAGCGGACAAAATAATTGTAACTGAAGTATACGGAGCCAGAGAATCAAAAATGGAAGGAGTTTCAGCAAAGCTAATAGTAGACGAGCTTACCAAAATGGGAAGAGAAAACGACATCTTCTTTGCAAAAACGAAGGATGAAGCTATAGGTATACTCTCATCTATCATTAAAAAGGACTCCGCAATAGTAATTCTAGGAGCGGGGGATATTAACAAAATATTCTCCTCCATCCTAGAAAAAGTCTATTTATGAACAAGATTAAACTGATAACAAAGGTAAAGAAAGAATTCGTAAAATATAGATTATTACTCCTCGCATTAGTAGGAGTTCTAATACCACTACCCATCATCTCCTTCTTCAAGGAAGCTAGTAATGCTGATAAGGTAATCCAAAGTCTTCAGGAAGGAGAGATAGCGAGAAAATCAATCGTCTCGGAAATAGATACCTACGTGCCAAACATATATGGTATAGAATATGAGAAAAAGTTATTTCCTCTTGTCCTAAAGAGGGAGAAATCGGCTGAAAAAGAAGTAGATAGAATAACAGAATTTATACAAGTTCTATCCAAAACTCAAAATCCTCCTCAACAAATTGAAGTCATTTCCAAACTTCCAAGAGAGTTGGTTGTCAGTATGTTTACTAGAATCATCTCCGAGACAGTCGTAATTGATAAGAATAAGCTACCTCCCGAAATGTCCACAAAGTCAAATGTTATAGTAGTATCGGGAACAAATGTATTTTCTCCAAAAGCAATCGTATTCTTTCCAATCACATCAGCAGAAGAAATCAGAAAAGTAGTAGAAACAATACTTGGAGAATTTACCACTCCATACATCAAGGAAGCCATAGCATATGTTCTATTCAATACTATGACCCCAAATGTAACCTTTAGCTTAGCATTCCAAGAAGCAAAGTTTAGAGAATACCTAAAACTGAAAAAAATTCCCTCCGAAATAGAAATCAGAAAAGGCGAAGAAATAATAAAAAAGGGGGAAGTGATAAAGAAGGAAGATATAGAATTTGCAAAAAGATATATTGGCGAAGTGAAAAAGAAAAACACTGTGAAGGTTTTTCTTCTAGAAGTTTTCATTCTAATCTTAGCAATCTTCTCTACACTACTCCTCTCTACTTTCAGAAGTGTAAAGCACATTGAGATTCTAGCGATAAATGCAAGCCTTCTTATGCTATCGCTTTATCCACAGCTTTTCCTAAAAGAATTACTAGGAGAAAGTGTTCTACTCATCTCCCTTTGTGTTGCCTTTGCACTGATAAATACGCTAATTTCCGGAAAGATCTCAACCTTAATTGTAGGAATACACTATCTCCTAGTTACATTTCTAATGATAAGTCAAAGCTACACTACCATAATCTATTGGCTAGTTTTGATAGTAATTGGCTCATTTATGACGCAAAAAATAAAGAGAAGGTCCGACTTCGTAGCTGTAGCTATGATAATGCTTGGTCTAATGTTTCCAACCTACCTACTGACGAGCTACCTAGAGTTTCTAAAACCAGCTAAAGCGGTGGATATATTCGTGATTTCTTTCATAAATGTGTTTTCAAACATCCTTCTAGCTTTTCTAATCCTACCCATTTATGAATACTTCTTCAGAGTAGCAACACCATTTAAATTGTATGAGTTATCATCGCTAGATAACCTTCTACTCAGAGAACTTCTTGAGAAAGCTCCAGGAAACTATTATCATTCTCTTAATGTTAGTATTCTTGCAGAGTCTGCTGCAGAAGCAATAGGCGCAAACTCACTTTTGGCCAAAGTAGGGGCATTATATCACGACATCGGCAAACTGGAAAATCCGAACTACTTTACAGAAAATATAGGGGGGAAAACAAGAGAGGATGTAGATCCGTTTACTTACACAGAGATAATCAAGAGACATCCTTCGAAAGGACAAGAGATAGCAAAAAAGTTCAGACTTCCCATTGAAATTGAGAAGATAATTCAGGAACACCACGGTAGTAGCGTAATATCATACTTCTACAACAAAGCAATCAAAGAAAACCCAAATGCAGACATAGAATTCTTCAGATATAAAACTCCAATCCCCACCTCAAAGGAATCTGGTATTGTATTCATATGTGACAAAATTGAAGCAAGAATAAGGTCTTTAACCTCAAACCAAAGAGTAAATCTAGAAACACTTCAGAGTGAAATAAACAACATTATCTATAACCAAATAATAACAGACGAACTTTCAAAAAGTGAGTTAACCCTTAGGGATATAAACGAGATCAGAAAACAGCTTAACGGAACCTTAACTTACATACTGCATCAAAGGATAGAATACCCAAAGTAAGGTCACAGCGCTGCTTGTAACAAGGATGTTATATCATTTCTACTAGCACTTCTTGGTAAAAAAGCCATAAACTCATATTTTGAAGCAATATCAGAAATTTTATCTATCTTTTTCTCGTCAAAATACTCTATTTCAGACAACCTTAGAGGTATATTAAGATCCATCAACAGCTTTCTTATGGACTCTGCGGATTTTATTGCAGCTTCTATGACGGTAATATCCTGAATTTTCTCACCAAGAGCCATTGCAGTCTGAATAAGCTTTCCGGGAACCGAAGTTAGATTATAGTCAATTATGTGAGGGAAAATAACTGAAGATATTCTTTCTGAAGGGATATCTAGCAATGAATTTGCAGCTTGTGATATTGATGTAGAAAGTCCCGAAGAACTTAGAGAAACCGCTATACTTGCCATTACACCAGCATAGCATAAATTATGAAGGATGTTGATATTACTCGGTTCGTTTATAAACTTTTTTATATTAACAAAAAAAGTCTCTATAGATTTAAACGAAAAAGCATCCGATATTGGATTAGAATTTCTGGATATGAATGCATCAAAAGCTGCAGCCATAGCATCAACAGCTAATATACCAATGTAGTAGGGCGGTAAAACAGATATAAGAGAAGTATCAAATATCACAGCATCTGCATAAGAATATATATCACTGTAAACAGTCTTATACCCTGCATCCTTATCATACACGAAACAAGACTTTGACAAACCTGGCACCACTCCAAAAGTTATAGGAACCTCAACATATGAAACCCTTTTCCTTCTAAATTGAGAATATCTCTTTTTGAAAACATCATCAGCTGAAAGGATTTTATCGTATATAGATGCTACCATCTTAGCAACACTAAGAACATGATAGCCTCCAACCCCCACTATAACATCAGGCCTTGCGGATTCAACTATTTCCTTGAGATTCTCTATCTTAACACTATTATTTGCACTCCTCTCTATCTCATCGTAAATTATCACATCACTAGTAAACATGCCTATACTATTCTCAATCTTATCACCCACCTTGTTATCATAGATATACTTTGAATTCTCCAAAACTACTACAACTTTCTGCCCAAGTTTACTACAAATCTCTCCTATCCTATTCTCTATATCACTACCTATTATTATATCAGAAGGTATATAGTATTCAAACAAAGGCATAACTTACCTAAATATTGAGAGCTTTTTAGTTTCTTTAAGTGACTTTACATCCTGTTCAACAAAGGCTTCAAAGAATTTTAAATTCTTTTCAGTCGCTTTAACTAGCATATTGGAAATACTTACATCGGAAGCAGGCAAGGAAGTTCCTGAAAAACTTTTTTTCAGATCCTTTATTATCTTCTGTTTCATGTCTTCCGCATACCTTAACTTCCTTTTTATAGCAGAATTGATGTAAAAAAATCCCACAAAAAACCCAGCAAGCAGCAAAATCTTAACAAAAATATAGAGCCATCTGACCCAACTAGGCTTAGGAATAACAAACCCCACATTAATATCCTCATAAGGTATAACACTTTGCCTAAATGTATTTCCCCAAATTGAAATTGAGTCAGCAGAGATATTAAGCTTAAGGTAATCCTTTGGAACTTCTCTTGAGGAATACACTACCTCATTCCCTTGAACAGCGTATATAAGCTCAAAGCTATTTTTGTCATCTCCTAGAAGATAATTAAAAAATTTATCTTTATCAATCACTAGAACAAAAAACCCATCTATAAAATCCATATCCTTTGTAAGTTTTCTAACCTTAAGTAGATATCCATTATAGAACTTAATCTTATTTTGAGAATTCAGAACATACTTTATACTCTCACTTCTAGGAACCCCCAAGGAGAAAACATCTATCATTTTTGATGAATAAATTAGAAAGCCCAAGTAAAAGTCTTCTGGAAAATAATTCCTGAAAGCCTCCTTCAAAACACCGTCTGAGGCAATCAAACTTGGTATTATCCAAGTTTCAAACAGAGGATTATTCAAGAACAAATTTACAGAATTCTCCACTGATGCCATTTCCTTATCTAATC
>JBCNVF010000047.1 GCA_039630355.1 Brevinematia bacterium | reverse complement strand
TAAGGATGAGGGGGTAGCATTGTCAGATTTAGAAGAGATGGAAAATATGATTTCAATATCTAATGAAGAGCTTGATGATATTCTTAGTGGTGCTACTATTGTTGAGGAGGAAGAAAGACGAGGAGTTGATATAGAAAGTGTGGGAGTAGTGAGTGAAGGTAAGGAAGGTGTTGTTTCTGAGGAAAGGACTTTTGAAGGAAGAGTGGAGGTAAGTGAGATTGAGGAGTATCCTCAGACACTTGAGTTAGAAACTGAAACTCTGGGTATTGGTAAAAGTGTTGAAGTTAGAGAGGAAGTGATCTCATCACCGGATTTGCGGAAAGAATCAGAAGTTGTTGTTATGTCAGCAGAGGAATATAATAGGATGGTTGAGGAGAGTCAAGGGGTTACTATCGTTGAGAAGCCGATAGAGGAGGTTTTCCCTGAAATTGCGAAAGAAGAGGAGGTTAAGGAATCTGTTGCTCCTGAGGAATTAGGAATTACGGGTGAGGTGCAAGAGAGTAAGATTTCTGAAGAATTTGAGCTAGGAGAATTTGAAGAGATGTCTGAGGAAGCTATAATAAGTGAGAAGTTGGGTTTAGAAGAAGAAAGTCTATTGGAGGGGCAGGTAGAAGGTATTGAGATTGGTTCTCCTGAGGAAGAATTAGTGGGTGAAGAGTTATCTATGGGAGAAATTAGTGCTAGAGCTCTAGAGGAATTAGAGGTTAAGGAAGTAAGTAGACCGCAAGAGAAAGTAGAGGTGATAGATGATATAAGTTTAGAGTTGGAAGAAACTCCTCAAAAGGAGTTCTCAATTATGCCAGATGAAGTTGGTCTTGAGGAGATAGAAACTGAGACTAAATCTGGGGGGAAGCTTGATGAAGAGATATTGGGTATTGGTTTTGAAGAACAGGAAGTTGCAAAGGAAGTTACTCCGAGTGAGGAAATAGTCACTGAGGCCAGCTTTGAGGAGATTTCAGCC
The DNA here is from genome assembly GCA_039630355.1 of Brevinematia bacterium. Classification (NCBI taxonomy): domain Bacteria; kingdom Pseudomonadati; phylum Spirochaetota; class Brevinematia; species Brevinematia bacterium. The sequence goes on along the minus strand of JBCNVF010000047.1, from coordinate 23,515 downwards.
GATAATATCGTAATAGGTGAGATTTCCGTCAACTGCTATTGAAGAGAAGTCTAAAGAGCTTGAATTTGGGGAAGAGATTGAGAAGTTTTCTGTAGAGACAGAAGGAATTAGCAACGAAGAGAGAGTTGCTAAAGTTGAAGAAGCGATAGAGGAACTTTCAGAAGAGGAAAAGGAGGATATAAAGAAAGTATTGTTATATCTTGATCGCCTGCTAGAAAGCTTGCCGGAAGATAAGATAAAGGAATTTGCCTCTTCCGAGTATTATGACTTATACATGAGAATCTTTGATAAGCTTAACTTGAGATAGGAGTAGATATGGGGTTACTTGATAAAGCAAGGTCTTATAGAGAGAAGCTGATAATCTCCTCGCTTAAAGGGGAAAATGATTTATTTTCCAAAAAACCTGTTACCGTTGAAGATTTGAAAATCCTTAAGGATCTTTACGAGAGAACGACTTCTACGCAAATTGCAACTGCTAAACTCAGCTTGTTGAATTTGTTAGTGAAGGTGGTAGAGGATGTCAGGTATCTTTCTTCTGTTGAGGGGTTAGTGTCATCACTTTATACTCTACTTTCCAGAATAGGGTATGATGTTGAAGGGATTGGGTATATGATGGAGAAATTTGATGTGATCTATGGAGATCTAGAGGAAAACGAGATACCTGTTATGCTTGGTGTGGATTATTATTCTGCTGAGGATGGTAAATTTTTTTTCAAAGTAGGTGGAGAGATGGGAACATTTTTGGTTGCTAAGTGTAAAGGTAAGGTTAATCTTGATGAAGATACTGAGATGATTGTGAAAAAGTGTATTGATATCCTCTCAGTAGCACTGAGACTTATACAGTTTAAGGGACTTGATATCCAGAGGTTTTGGGGGTATAGAAATTCTTTTCTTCTGAGCCAGATATATTCACTAGCTAACGATGACAGATTAGATGAAAATGATAGAGTTACAATGTTAGCTTATTGTATAAAAGAGCTATTTGGTCTTAACTTCGTGATATTCTTTGAAGAAAAAGGTGGAAACCTAAAACCTAAGTTTGCTCTGGATTTCCCTGTTAGTGTGTTAGTATCGCTAAAGCTTACTTCGGATCTTTTGGGAAAAAATATAAATAGTCTTGAGGTTGTAGATTTGGAATTGTCAAAGTTATTTAGCTATGGTAGTCGTAATGTGGCTTTTACTAAACTTAGAGGACGCACTATTTGTGTTGGAGCAAATTATGATCTCTCTTTTGTGATCTCCATGATAAGTGGACTATAGCTAGATATAGCTTTCACACCTTTTTTGCTAAAAAGGGTTGGAATTTAGTTGGTCTCACACTCATAGCTTATATACCTTTGTAACAAGGAGGTGAGTAGAAGTTTTAATAACTTTTCCAAATTTTCTTAAAAACCAAAATTCTCCTTTTTAGTGCTTAGATTTTGACTACACATTACTGTAGCTGACTGTGAAGTAGAAAGCTGAGTGCAAAACTTTCTGACTAAGGTTTTAACTGGACTCTAGGGAAAATTTTTGTTGTTGATATAAAGGGGTAGAAATTCTGCGGTTGATATTTTAGATGTGAGGTTTATTTGTGATACCCTGTGCCGAAGATTATTGAAAAGGCCCTGTAGATCTGTTCAAGAAGCATTATCCTAAAGATGTTGTGTCCAAAAGTCATCTTTGAAAAGGATATAACAGCATCTGCTTTAGATTTTAACTGTTCTGATACCCCTTGGTGTCCACCTATTACAAAGCATATGTTTCTCCCGAGGTCAATGTTTGCTTTGATTAGCTCGGCAAATTCCTCAGAACTCATCAACTTCCCATCCTTGTCAAGGACTATTAGAAATTCGCTTTCTAGAGTCTTCATTATCATCTCTTGCTCTTCTTCAAGGTTTTTAGGAAAAGGTTTTTTTGATTCACTTAGTTCTATTATTTTGACCTTCGCAAATCTAGATATCATCATTTCAAATCTTTTGCTTGTTTCGTAGAGCTCTCTGTAGTGAAGTTTCCCTATACTTGTAATTTTTATCTTGACCATCTAGTTTATCCATTTACCTGCTTTTCTTATTGCATTATAGTTTGAAACAATGATCCTGATAAACTTTTCTGTTATATTTAGGTTCATTCTTTTATCCCAGCATATGCTTTCCCAGGCGGATATTATGTTTCTCTCAAGGTTTTCTTCGTCTGATGTATATATTGACAGAACTCTGAACTCTTTTGATCCTTCGGATTCCAACTCTAAAATGAAGCTTCTGTCAAAATTAAAATCGTTTGTGGTTATGTAATCTTCAACTTTTACGCTTTCTAAGTATTCTAGATTGGAGCCTTCCTCGCTCTTGACTATAACCAAGTTACTGAAGATAAATGAAACTATATCATTCTTTTTCAATACTTGGTTTGTTGCGGATTCTAAGGAGGTGTAGGAAGATCTGACTGCTATTGTTACATTTGTCTTGGTAAAAGATATCATACCATATTTGAAGTTGATTAATTCTTCCGGTATATAGCTAGTTTTTCTTAAACCTTTTGAATCCAGAAGTAGCAATCCTTTTAGTTTAATATTGCCATTGGGCAACTTTATTGCTGGAAGTTCTTCGTTTTTGGGGTGGTTGTGAGAGGGTTTTGTTTCATTTTTTACACACGAAAGTGTTATACAGAGGATTAGAGTTAGAGTGAGAGTCAAAAATTTGTAGAGTGGGAGATTCATTGAAAAACTCCTAATGACTTTTATTGATTATTTTCGTCCTATTTACGCCGTGGTTTAGGATTATGCCTGTATTGGGGGAGTTTTAGCAGTGTAAGAGATATCTGTTATTTTTCATACGAACTGTGAGACTATTAGTTTAGGTCAATGCGAGTTTGAAGGTGGTTTAGACCTTAGCAAGTTTCTAGCCAATTCTGACTGCTAGTTGTGGTTTTCTAAATTCTCTTGGTGGTGTTGAAGAGATACGAAGGAGGGATAGTTTATCTGACGATTTTGGAATACTTTGTTTTTACTTGTAATCTTGCATGGTATTATTTATATTATTTGTTGTAGATGTTGAGAGAGGTTGTTATGTTTGTAAAGAAATACTCTTGGGTCATAGTCACTGTGATTTTAGTTTTATCTTTGCTGATTGTTTTGTTTTTCTCGTATTCAAAGATTTTTGGTGATAAAAATATATTTAAGATTTTCTCTAGAGACGATGATTACTACTACTATCTTGAGATTTTTAACTCGGTTTACAATCTGATCAAGAGTGCCTATGTTGATGCTGATAAAGTTGACACAAAGACGCTTTTTCATGGTGCTATAAAGGGTATGTTGGAGAGTTTGAAGGATCCTCATACTGCTTTTCTTAGTGAAGATGACTTTAAGGAGCTTACTGTTGAGACAAGTGGTAAGTTTGGAGGTTTAGGGATTCATATAAGTTCTAAAGACGGGTATATCTATGTTATATCTCCAATTGAGGATACTCCTGCTTTTAGGGAGGGGATAAGGCCGGGAGATTACATTATTGCGATAAATGGTGAGACAACGAAAGGTATGAGTGTTGAGAAAGCGGTTAAGTTGTTGCGTGGCACTCCGGGAACGAAGGTTACGATTACGATAAAGAGGGGGGATGAGACTTTTGATAAGACGATAGTGAGAGAGATAATAAATATACCCACTGTTAAGTGGGGATGGTTGTCCAAGGAGGAAGGTATAGCATTTGTTAGGATACTTCAATTTTCGGGAACTACTTTAGACTCTTTTGTTAGCGCTATAAATAAGCTAAAAGAGGAGAAGGTTGGACTCAGGGGTGTGGTTTTTGACCTTAGGTATAATCCTGGTGGACTTCTTGATGAGGTGCTGAAGATGTTGGATCTACTCATTCCTGAAGGGTTATTGCTGGAGACTCGGGGTAGGATTGAGGGAAGTAGTTCCAAAAGCTATGCTTCGGGTAGAAAGAGTATATTGCCTATGGATTTACCAATAGTAGTGTTGATAAATGAAGGATCTGCCTCAGCTTCAGAGATATTTGCAGGTGTATTGCAGGATACTGGTAGAGCTGTGGTAGTCGGGACAAAAAGTTTTGGTAAAGGGTCTGTTCAGACCGTTAGACAGCTTCCGGATGGTTCAGGAATAAGACTTACGATATCAAGGTATTACTTACCATCTGGCAAGACTCCCGATGAAGGAGGTATTGTGCCAGATGTGCAGGTTACCTCTCTTAAGCTTACAAAGGAAGTTGAGGATCTTGTTTTGAGAGTTGAGAGAGAAGGTTACATAAAGGATTATATGAGGGGTAAGACTGAGCTTACGGATGAAGATGTAAATAAGATTTCAAAAATTCTTGAGTCAGTTGGAATAAAGTTGGAAAGGAGAGTAATAAGAGCCTTAGCTAAAAAGGAATTACCGGGATTGCCATTATTTGATCCTGACGATGAGTACGTGCAGAAGGCCCTAGAGGTTATAAGGAGCTACGATAGATATAGAAAGCCTTTAGTGTTATACAAGGACAAGTAGTTTTACTTAGGTGCTATCCGCATCTAATGTAATGCGGTTAGTGTTCTATATTTTTGGTTTTGTTGATAATCTTTTCAAGATCAATTTTCTTTGATAGAAAGAATACATTATTTTCTTGGGGAAAGGTTGAGTTTTTGACTTCTTCAGAGAATTTATTTACAGCTTCAAGTATTTCTTTTGAGAGATCTTTAAACCTTTTTGCGTGTTTGGGAGAAAGATCTAGAAATAACCCAAGCATGTCGTGAATCACAAGTACCTGCCCGTCACAATATCTTCCAGCTCCTATTCCTATTGTTGGTATTTTTAGGTTCTCTGTTAGTGTTTTTGCAACTTCCTCTGGCACTAGTTCCAATACTATTGCTAGGCATCCTTCTTTCTCAAGTAAGAAAGCATCTTCGTAAAGTTTTTCTATTTCTTTTTCAGTTTTTGCTTGTAGTTTGAAACCACCTGTTACATTTATGCTTTGAGGAGTCAATCCAAGGTGACCCATTACGGGAATATCAGAATCTACGATTGCTTTTATCTTGTCAATTACTCTTTTACCACCTTCAACCTTAACCATATTTGCACCTGCTTTTACTAAAAGTCCTGCGTTGATGACCGCATCTCTTGTTGAAGTTTGATAAGAAAGAAATGGCATATCGGAGATTAGGAGTTTCGTTCCATTTATTCCTCTTGCTACCGCTTCTGTGTGAAGAAGCATCTGTTTCATACTAACCTGTAATGTTGAAGAGTATCCGTATACTACCATTCCCAGAGAATCTCCAACTAAAACCGTGTCTATGTCTGACATGGATAGAATTTTTGCAGTTGTGAAATCATAGCAAGTGATCATTGAAACTTTTTTGCCTTCTTCCTTAAGCTTTAGAAGCATTTGAGGTGAGACCATATTACTTGACCTTTGGATTGTTGTTATCATCAAGTATGAGTATCCTGGGGGTTATCTTTTCGCTTGTTAAACAGAAGCTTGCTATTATTATTTTGTCTCCCTTGTGTGCAAGCCTGGCAGCAGCTCCATTTATAGTTATCCTTCTACTACCTCTTGGTTCTTTAATGACATAAGTCTCAAATCTCTCACCGTTGTTTATATTCCATACATGTACTTTCTCAAACTCCCGGAGCTCTGCAATTTCAATAATTTCTTCATCTATACCTATGCTTCCCTCGTAGTCTATAAATGTGTCGGTGACTGTGGCATTGTGTATTTTAGATTTTAAAACTTCAACTAACATAGTTTATCCTAGATCTGTAGAAAGACTCCAGAATATTGTCACTACTCCCAGAAGTAGTAATGAGGAAGCAATTAACGCTGGTATTCCGTGATAGCTGGGGCCAACAAAAGCTGTTGCGATTAGTCCTCCAAGGAGTATTCCTATACCTGCAAAGAGCATTCTCCAGTTATTCCTCTTCATACACCCTTTCACCCTCTGTTCAGTAAAATTATATAGCAAGATCTGTTTATTTGTCCATTACAGCTAAAAGCTCTGAGTAAAGTCTGAAGTTCCTTAACTTTTTGTTTCCTTACTCTCCTTATTTCTAGATAGTGTTTGTCACAAACTTCTATTTCTCTCGCAGTCCCTATCGGGACTGGGTGGATACCATTTCAACAATAACCTAGGGAACTTAAGTGTAAGGTAATATTTCACAGTCAGTGGATACTGCCTAAAGAGTGGTAAGAAAGCAAACAAAGGATCAGAGATAGGATTTTATTCATTTATGTAGAAATTAAGTTTGTTGTAGGTGAAGGAGGATATCTTGAATTTGTTTTCAACTATACTTCATACTCTCGTATTATGAAGGTTTTGATTCTCTGCGGTGGTAAAGGTAAAACCTTATGGCCAATCTCTAGAGACAATGTTCCTAAACAATTCAGTAAGACGATATTCAGTCAGTCATTGTTTCAGAAGACTCTAGAACTCTGGCGGGAGGTTGTGCCTTCGGAAGATATTTTTGCAATTGCTCCTGAAGAATTTAGATTTTTTGTGAAATCCCAGTCAATTGAGGTTTTTAGAACATCACCGGTGAATTACATACCCGAAAAGGATTCAAAGGGAACACTCAAAGCTGTTGCAATGGGTATACTCTTTTTAACTCAAAGAGAGGTTAGTGATAGTGAAACGGTGATAGTTTGTAATTCGGATCAGGTCTGGAGAGTAACTCTTGAGGAGTTTCATAAAACTGTATACCATCTTATAGATAATCTTCCTCCAGGCAAGGTATTATGTGTGGCTTCTTCAAGGTCTAAACATCTTAAAGACAAAATTGAGACTGAAGGTGTTAAAGGTTCTGCTTTCAGGAAGTTTGTCAAGTTCTCAAGAGCTTCTAACCTCTCCAATGTTGGTGTCTATATCTCATACCTTGGGACGTTTAGAAGAATAATACAAGAGACTCTTGTTAGATCTATTGAAAGTATTATTGAGGAAGAAAGCTTTAATAATGTTGCATTTGAAGAAGTTATAGCCAAGTCTTCGGAGAATGTGTTGGTTTACAATTGGGATATTGAAGTAGTGGATATTGACAATATTTCTGATGTGTCAATTTTGATAGACAAGGATCAAAATGGAAATTTCTTCAGTGGGGATGTTGTGATAGCTAACGCTAGAGATGTAACTGCAATCTCAACAAAGAGATTTGTTGCGATTGAAGGGGTAAGTTCCTTGAATGTTATAGAAACTCCTGATGTTGTTTACGTTTGTAGCAAAAACTCCGATAGAAGTTTACTTGAACTTATCAGGGACAGAAATGAAGTAAAATACAGTACTACGGAGTATAGACCTTGGGGTAGTTATACTGTGATAGAGAGAGGTGCTAACTACCAAATAAAGAGGATAGTAGTTAATCCTGGAGAGAGCTTAAGTTTACAACTCCATTACCACAGAAGCGAGCACTGGGTTGTGGTTAAGGGAACTGCTAAGGTTACGGTAGAGGATAAGGTTATATTCTTGAGAGAGAATGAAAGCACGTTCATACCAAAGACAGCAAAACACAGGCTTGAAAATCCTGGTAAGGTGCCTCTAGAAATTATTGAGATACAGATAGGTGAGTATATAAGTGAGGATGACATTGTTAGGTTTTTGGACATATATGGTCGGTCAGAATAGTGGAAAAATGTTTATCTAGGGTTGTATAATACTTTAGAGGTAAAAATGGTAAAAGGAGTTACTCCTAAAGTAGTGCTTTTGATTATATCTTATGTTGTTTCTTCAGCTATTGTTTATATGGCACTTACAGATAGCGGTGTTTTTGAGAAGAGGCTTGAGTCCAGGTTGAGGATTGCTTCTAAGGAAGTGCTTAAAAGCTTTAATAAGACACTAGCAAAGTGTAAGTCAATAACTGAAGCGGTTTCAAAGGACCCTAATATAAAGCTCATATTTCTCCAGGCTGAGATAGGAGGCAATAAGAGAGAGTATATAGGTTATCTTTCCAGGTTGAGAAGTAGTATAGCCCATGTTTACAAGGTTGTCTTACTCACTGCTGATGGTAACTTTCTTGTATCGTCAGAGTATTTTGAGACAGAGTTTAAGGAGTTTCCGGTTGTGAGAAGGTATTTTGACAAAAGAGATTTTGTATTTTTCGGAAGTTTTGATGTGCTTTACTCAATTTTTAAGATTTATGACCAGAGGGGAGTGGAAAAGGGATATGTAGCGGTAGGGTGGTATAAAGATTTGTTCAAACAGCCAAATTTGGATACAAAAAGTTTGAAGTTTGTTCAAGATCTAGTATTAGTAAATTTTCCGGATAAAGTTATAGGAAAAGTAACAGGAAGTACTGAGTTTGCAAAAAAGGCTATTGTATCTGAAGAAGTTAAGGAATATGGGTTAACTTTGCTCTTTTTCAAGCCTAACGTAGGGTTAGATCCTTTGAAGGTGATTGTAATTATTCTCTCACTTGCCTTTACTCTCCTTATCACAATATGGTTTATAGTGAGTATACTTAGCGACAAGAAAGTAGAGGTTATGGAGGAGATAAGAGAGGAAGTTCTGTCAGGGATGGAGTCAGGCTTGATGGAAAGTTATGTGGACCTTTACCCTCAGGATCAATACACCAAGGAAACTTCTGTTATTCCTTTAGAGAAAAAAGAACATATTGAAGAGAGGTATAGATACGAGGAGATAGAGACGGACATTGTTCCATTTGTGGGGGGATTAGCAGAGAGGAATGTGGCAACAGTAAACGAAGTTTTTGAATATCTTCTCCAAAAGTTAGGTGTTAAAAAGGTTATGTTTATGAGGAGGGCTGAGGATGGCTTTGTGCAGATCTCATCTGTTGGATTTGAGACAAATCAATTTGTTGTTTACTTTACCGATAAGGTGTGGGATAAGTTTCTCTCAAAGGGAAAGGCTGTTTCTATTAAAGGGGATATAAAAGAGTTATATGAACTAGGTGGTAGGATAGTTGACGATCTTTTTGAAATAATCTTGTTTCCAGTTTTGGATGTGTCCGAGCAAGTGAGATATCTGTTTGTGGCCGGAAGGAGATGGACAGAGAACGAACCAGGATTAGAGGTTAAGAAGGAAGTGTTCTCAAAGATAAAGTATCTCTCTATAGAGTAATAACTCTTTTTATCACTCTATTCTACTTCTTCCTTTTATCGCTTTTGACAGAGTAAGAAGATCTGAATACTCAATGTTACCACCTAAGGGCACTCCCTTGGCTATTGAGGTTGTTGTAACGTTGATATTAGCCTTTCTTATTAACGTTACTATAAAAGAGGTTGTAGTTTCTCCTTCAGCGTCAGGATCAAGCGCAAAAAACACCTCTTTGATATTCTTTTCCTTTATCCTACGGAGTAGTTTATCTATAGATATGTCGTCAGGACCTATTCCCTCAAGTGGTGCAATAACACCCCCTAAAACATGGTAGATGCCATTAAATTCGTTGGTTTTTTCTATCGCTAGGACATCACTAGATTTTTCAACAACGCAGATAATTGTCTTGTCCCTATTTGGTGAAGAGCAGATCTTGCAAGGGTCAGAATCGGAAATTATACCACATTCCGAACAGATCCTTATTTCTTCCTTTATCTTACTTAGTGATTCTATAAGTCTTGTAATAAAGTCGTTTTTTGCGGTTACAATGTGAAATGCTACTCTCTCTGCAGTTTTTGGACCTATTCCCGATATTTCACTAAGAATCTCAATGAAGTTTTCCAAGCTTTTTGGTAATATCTCCATACCTTACTTAGTTCATTTCCATAAATCTATGTCTATGCCTATGAAGTTCTTTGAGTAGAAATAGATTATGGCTCTCTTAAGTTCCTTAGGATCTACATTTCCATAAATCTGTTTTACTTTTTCCGCAGTGTAGGTTATGAATGGGTGCAAAGTTTTGAGTTTCTCAAGCTCTCCAGTTTTGGATTTATGAAGCATATCGTTATATAGAGCTCTTGCTTTGGTGTCATTCTTTATAAGGTTTTCTATTGATGTTGATATTTCTCTATATTTTTGCATACTATATCTCTCTTTCTTCTATTAAGGGTAAACCTTCTGTATAAATTGTGACTTTATTTCTACCTGTTTTTTTGGAGTTGTAGAGGGCTGTATCAGCTTTTATAAATACTTTTCTGAAAAGTTCTACAGGTGTTGAGGAGTTGTCAATGTCTGTAGTGGGTATTTCGGCTACTCCGATACTTGGAGTTAGAGTTAGGAAAAGTTTTTCGTTTACATAAAATCTCTCGTTGTTTACTCTATCTCTTAGCCTTGAGCATAGTAAGTAAGCGTTGTTGATATCGGTAGATGGAAAGCCAATTACAAATTCATCGCCACCGTATCTAGCTATTATGTCAGAAGATCTTTTTATCTCTTGCCTGAGAATGTTTGCAAAAAATTTCAAAGTTTCATCACCTACACTATGACCGTATGTGTCATTTATCTGCTTGAAGTGGTCTAGGTCTATTATTGCTAGAGAAAACTTAGTCCCAAACTTTTTGACTTTAACCATTTCCTCATATACAACGTTCTTAAAGTAGTGAATGTTGTAAAGCCCTGTGAGATTGTCATGAATAGCTCTGTTAAACAATTCAGCATTGGTGAATATAGCTGAGGCAATGTTAGAGATGATTGATAAACTTTGGATGTGTTCTTCAGAAAAGTCGTGATAACATCTTTTCCTTTCTTTCTTAAGAAGTTCAACAATATATGTGACTTTATCGTTTACAACAATTGGAGTGAGAATAATAAAAGAAGGTTTGACGTTGACTATTTCCCCAAGAATTGAGTCTTTTATGTTTTCATCCATAAAGAGTGTCGGAACTTCTCTTTTTATAACAGTCTCAATCATTGTGTATTCTGGATTGTTAGGCTGTATTTTACTTATCATAGGTGAGAAATCTTTATCCATTACCCTATTTCCTCTGTATTGGAAAATTTCTGAAAATCTATACTCTCTATCAGTCACATCTATAAGTCCACCCGCATCAGCATTGGTAGCTTCAATCATGAATCTTACCATCATTGCCCTGAGAATGCCAACGTCTCTTAAATCCAAAAGTTTAAGAAATTCAGAAAACTCATTTATTATCTTAGTTGATCTATCCAAACTCTTGAAGAGAGTCTTGAATCTGTATTTTCTTACTTTTCCTTTGTCTATGTCCATCTCTTTAAGTATATTTTGAACCACTGATGCTCCTCTTTCAACAAACTTCACTAAATTCCAATTTCCATTGGGTGAGAAGATGAGATTCAACTTTTTGTCTACTTACATTCTTTGGTTCTGGATAGTATCCATCAATTACAAAACTCCACTTCATACCAAGCTTCTTAAGTGTTTATCAAGAAAGGTATTTACCCAGTCCCGTCAGGGACTGCGAGAGTAGTAAAAAACTATTCAAGGTGGGTATTTTCTCAACAAAGGCTGGAAATTGGGCATAAGGTGAGGTTGTAGGAATTGGACTTTATTAACTTTCGGAAAGTGGTGTTTTATTGCAAGAGTTTAGCTTGGAGAGTTTTCATTTGCCTATTTGAAGGGATTTCTCAAACATCTGTCTAGTTGAGTTTATCACCGTGACGTTTGCTTCGTAAGATCTGGAGGCAGATATAAGGTCTACCATTTCTTGGACTATGTTTACATTTGGATACATAACGTATCCTTTGTATTTACCATATTTTATAGCATCTGGATGTGATGGATCATAGACCATTCTTGGAGGAGAATTGTCCTTTTCTACTCTCACTACCTTCACTCCTGCTCCTTGTCCGGGTTGTAAAGCTTCAGGAAGGAGATGACTCTTAAACTTCAAGCTATCATCTCTTGGCATAAGTATTACTCTTTGTCTCTGATAAGGGCCTCCTTCAGTAGTTCTTGTTGTTTCAACATTTGCAATATTGTTTGCAATAACATCAAGTCTAAATCTTTGTGCGGTTAAACCGCTTCCAGCTATGTTTAAAGAAGTAAACATTCCCATATATTCCCTCAACTTAATACTATGTTTCGGAAAATTAGATCTAAGGTGAAGTTTTAAAATTTCAAAAGTCTTAAGGAAAAGCTTACTCCTACACAAACTGTGTCAGACCTTAAAAGAATACTCTTACCTAGGTTCACAGGAGTAAAACCGAGAGAAGCAATAGTGTTCTCTTCCTCTTCAGTAAATCCCCCTTCGCTACCAACGCACACAACTATCCTATCATATCCCCTCAGACTTGGTAAGATGTCAAGGAAATTTATAGAGATGTTGTTGATTTCTCTGTTTGTGAAAAGCAGAAATTTGGTGTTATCTTCAAAGCTTTTAACAAATTCTTCAAATTTGCTAAAACCTTTTGTTATACTAAATGGCTTAAGAACAGTAGTAGGGAAAGGGTTTCCTACAGCTTTGGCACCTTCGTAAACGATCCTTTTTAGTCTCTCTAGGTATTTTTCATTAAAGTCAAAATTCTGAGAATGTTTTGAGATGATAGGTTGGATAAAGTCCACTCCTAGTTCTGATAATCTGTTCAGTTCATCTTCAAATGCTCCTTTCTGTATCAGTGCTTGGACTACAAAAACTTCTGGCTTACTTCTTAAGATGTGGTTACTTTCTAGTATTCTAAGTATTATTTTCTCTTTTCCAAACTCTACGACTTTACATCTAAACTGCAACTGCCTTTCTAACTCAAAAAACAGCATCTCCTCACCTATTTTTATCCTTTGAACCTTCCTTAGATGCCTAAAATCACTAGCTTCCTCAATAACAACTTTGTCCCCGACTATTCTGTTTTTTGCAGATGAGAAAACAATTTTCATATAGCTTCCCTTCCTCTCTCGCCAGTTCTTATTCTCACTACCTCCTCAAGAGGAATAACAAATATCTTACCATCGCCTATCCTACCATCCTCAGTTTTTGCTACTCTAAGAATGGTATTTATGGTAGGTTCTAGAAATTCATCATTTACTGCTATTTCAAGCTTTATTTTCCTAACAAACCTTATTCCTTTATCCACTCCCAAAACCTCGTCAAGATACCCTCTCTGCCTGCCATAACCTTGAACTTCAGTAACAGTCATTCTAGATACATCAATCTCTCTTAAAGCCTCCTTAACTTCATCTAGTTTTTCCGGCCTTATTATGGCTATCACATACTTCATATCACGATTATAAATAAGGCTCACCAGCTCTTTCCAAAAGGTTTAAGCAAACTTAAGAAAATTGAAAACTGATTACTTTTTCGCTTGACAAAAACAGGGTAACTTAGTATATTGTATATACCTATTACAGTAGAGGGTATAAATATGAAGTACATGGTGAAATTTGGGAAATTAGTGATGTTGGTTTTGTTAGTGGTGTGTCTTCAATATTATGGTTATGGTAGTAAGGCGAAGGATGTTGGGTGGAAGTATCCTCCTTTTATATTTAAGGCACGATCAATAGATGGTGGTGTTGTAGATCTTTCTAAATATGTTGGCAAGAGGCTTTTGGTGGTTAATTTCTGGGCTAGTTGGTGTCCTCCTTGCAAGTATGAGATACCTGACCTTATAAATCTTCAAGAGGAATTTAGTAATGATATTTTGCTAGTTGGGGTTTCTGTTGACCGTAACTTAGAAGATGTGAAGATAATTTCGCAAAAGTATAAGTTTAATTATCCCATTGTGCATGACTCGGATGGTGGAATAACTCAGCTGTATGGTGGTATATACTCTATACCTGTTACTTTTATAATAGGTTATGATGGAAAGATAGTGGAGAGGATAGTAGGGGCTAGGAGTTTTGATGTTTTTAAGTCTTACATTTTGCGTTATCTGAGGAGTAGTAAGAAGTGATTGATTACTGGATTTGGGGTTAGTGGAATAGGGTGTTTAGCACTTTTTGCATTATACCTCCACTTTTTGCGATGTTAAGCTCGTTTTGGGTATCTATCCTACACTTAGCTTTAAAACTGCTTTTAGCACCATTCTCGTTAATTACTTCAACTTCAACGATTCCGCCAGGTTTGATGTCCTTAAGGCCTATTATGTTAATAACTTCCTTCCCTGAAAACTCTAGGTTTTTGTTTTTGTCTAGAGGCTCAAGAGGTATTATGCCCATTCCTATGAGGTTACTTCTATGGATTCTTTCAAAGCTTTTTGCTATTACTGCCTTTACTCCGAGTAGGTAGGGGCCTTTTGCTGCCCAGTCTCTGGAGCTTCCGGTTCCATATTCCTTACCTCCTATAATGACCAATGGGATACCGTTTTGCTTGTAATGCATTGATGCGTCAAAGATCGTGGTTTCAGTCCAATTGCCATCTTTGTAAACGAGAGTGTAACCTCCTTCTTTATTGCCAAGCATTAGGTTTTTTATTCTTGGGTTTGCGAAAGTGCCTCTCATCATAACCTCGTGGTTGCCTCTTCTAGAACCGTAGGAGTTGAAATCTTCTTTGTTGACACCTTTTTCTAAAAGGTATTGGCCGGCAGGAGAGTTTTCGTCTATAGAACCTGCTGGTGAAATGTGGTCTGTAGTTATTGAGTCTCCAAATACTCCTAGGATTCTGGCTCCGATTATGTCTTCTAAGTGATTTCTACTGGGGTTATAATCATCAAAGTATGGAGGCTTTCTTATGTATGTTGAGTTTTCATCCCAGCAAAATAGGCTACTTTCTCCAACGTCCATACTTTCCCATTCCTTTGTGCCTACGAATATGTCTTTGTAGACATTAATGAAAGTTTCTCTTGTAACAATTTTTGAAAGGTATTCAACTATTTCGTTATGAGTTGGAAGTATATCCTTTAGGAAGACTGGTGAATTGTTTGTGTCAAACCCTAGGGGTTCTTTTTCCAGGTTCAGCATTATGTTTCCAGCTATTGCATAGGCTACTACTAATATGGGTGATGCTAAGTAGTTAGCTTTTACTAAGGGATGAATTCTTCCTTCAAAGTTTCTATTTCCGCTTGTGATTGATACTACTGTGAGGTTGTTTTTTCTTATTTCCTCTTCAACCCAGTTTATAAGAGGTCCACTGTTTCCTATACATGTTGCACATCCATATCCAACTATGTTGAACCCAAGTTTATCAAGATATTCCTGTAGTCCGAGTTCCTTTAGGTACTTCTCAACTACTCTAGAACCTGGCGAAAAAGAAGTTTTTACATGACTTTTCACAGAAAGGCCTTTCTCAAAAGCTTTTTTTGCAACTATTCCTGCACCGACTAAAACATAGGGATTTGATGTATTAGTACAGCTTGTTATTGATGCAATTACAATGTCACCATCCCTTAGTTTATTACTTTCGGATATTCCACCCTTGGTTTGTTCAAGGTGTTCCTTAAATTCCTTTGCCACTGATGATATAAAAACCTTGTCCTGAGGCCTTCTTGGACCTGCAAGAACTGGTTCTATTTCTTCAAGATTTATTTCAACAACCTGCGAGAATTCAACACTTTCGTAGGAGTTACTATGGTGCCATAGTCCTTGGCTTTTTGTGTATTCCTCAATCAGCTCAAGTAGCTCTTTGTCTCTGCCAGTTCTGTAAAGGTAGTCAAGAGTGTTTTCATCAACTGCGAAGAAACCCATAGTTGCTCCGTATTCCGGAGCCATATTTGCAATAGTTGCTCTTGTCTCCACATCCATCGTTCTCGCACCTTCTCCAAAAAACTCAACAAACTTGTCTACAACTCCTACTTTCCTAAGGAGGTTAGTTATGGTTAGCACTATATCAGTTGCATTAACACCATCTTTTATCTTTCCCTTCATGTGTACCCCGACAACCTCTGGTAGTTTCATAAAGTATGGTTGCCCAAGTATAACAGATTCTGCTTCAATTCCTCCTACTCCCCACCCTAGGACTCCAAGTCCATTTATCATAGTGGTGTGTGAATCTGTTCCGACCAATGTATCATATTTTGCAATTCCGTTTTCAACTAAAACAACCTTTGCAAGATATTCTAGGTTTATTTGGTGTATTATGCCTTTGCCCGGAGGCACTACATAGAGGTTTGAGAAGTTTTTCTTAGCCCATTTTAAAAGATGGTATCTTTCAGTATTCCTTTTAAACTCTAGTTCAAGATTTTTCTCAAATGCATTGCTTTCACCAAAAAAGTCAACTTGCAATGAATGATCTACGACAAGGTGTGTTGGAACTTTAGGGTTTATAAGTTTTGGGTCCTTACCTAGCTCTTTTGCTTTGTCTCTCATTACCGCAAGGTCTACTATTATGGGAATACCGGTGAAGTCTTGCATTAAGACTCTACAAGGCTTAAAACCAATTTCTTCGGTAGTGGTTTTAGATCCTTTCCAGTTTATAAGAGCATCTAAAAATCTGTTTTCTATCCCCTCCTCTCCAAGGTTTCTTACAACGTTTTCTATTAGTATCCTTATGGAGAAGGGTTTAGTATTTAGCTCTTTTTCTGATAGGTAATCAAAAACTCTAATGAACTTTATACCTTTTATCTCTTGCATGTTTCTTCTATATTCTCCCTTGTGTGGCTAATTTTATGAAATGTTCAAAACTCCTGTCCCATGTTGCTTCAGCGTCTTTTGGGAAAAAGCAGGCAGGAAGTTGTCTTTTGCTTCTGTGGTATGCTATGCATTCGCAACATATTCCTTTTCTAGGACAGGGAGAGTAGGAACAATTACACCTATTTAGGTTTATCTCTTTTTTGCATTCCATACCTATCCTCCATAGCTTAAACTAATACGTATTAATTTTAGTCACCTTATCACTAAGAAAGCAACTTCTTAGGCTATAGGTGTGAGCTTTTCTTTCCTTGACCTCGTCTAGGTGAGAAGCATCTTCCATAAGCACTTGGAGAGTGCTTTTGGAGAGTGCTTTTGTGTAGTAGAGTTTTCCTACAAAGACTAGTGGAAACCAAAAAGTGATAGGTAAGTAGAAACTCCAAGGTATACTTTTCAACTATGAATCAGCCTTACTAAGTTCTTCCTGAAATCTAAGCTTTCCAATTAGCTGTAGTTTCTTTTATCTAGGCTTTTTGTCAGTAAATTTCAAAATTTATAGCTAGGATGTGTCTTTCTTTCTACTATTCTCGCAGTCCTTTCAGGACTGGGTGAAAACTTTCTCAATTGAGCACCTAAGAAGCTTGATATGAAATTAAGTTTTCTAACTGATAAATGCTCTCAAGAAGCAAGGAGAGTAAGTAAGAGAAAAGTTTAAAGTCTTGTCTCCTTACCTAATGGAGATTGGGATTTATTGGCTTCTTGTCTAAACAAACGCTTATTCAATAAGCTTTCAGTGAGCTTAGTGGAAAAGTAGGTTCTATGGCTAGAGGGGAATAACTGAGAGAGAGGGGTGTAGAATCTGAATTTATCTGCTTACCAGAGAAAGAATGAACCATACTATCATTTTGGAATTTGTGTGATTGAGAATCGTTTGACTTCCTCAAAGCAAAGCAGGTTGTAAAAGCGCAGAGTAGTTCTTTACCATAGATACAGTATGATAAAGGTTGGAGTTGATGTAACTGACATAGAGAGAGTGAAGAAGTTTTTTGAAAGGAAGGGTGAGAAGTTTCTTGATAGGGTTTTGACACCGAGAGAGAAGGAGTATGTTATGAGGCACAAGAAGTTTTTGTTGCATTTAGCCGGTAGGTTTGCTGGTAAGGAAGCTTTTTTCAAGGCTTTGGGTACTGGAATTGTTGACTTTAAGGAAGTTGAAATACTTAACGCCCCCTCTGGAAAGCCTTACATAAATCTCTACGGGAAGACAAAACAAATTTTTGACTCAATGAATATAAAGGGTATTGATATCTCAATATCTCATACTGACCTTGTTGCTGTTTCGGTGGTTGTTTTTGAGATTTAATGATTTGTTGTTTACTTGTTTATTCAACTGTGACACTTTTTGCTAGATTTCTGGGTTTGTCAACATCAAGTCCCTTAATGGTAGCAATGTGGTAGGCTAGTAGCTGTAGTGGTATAACGTTTATTATTGGCGAGAGGGGTTCTATAACTTCTGGAACTGGTATAACGTAATCAGAGATTTTTGAAACTTTTTCATCGTTGTCATTTATGATTGCAATGACCTTTCCATTTCTTGCTTTTACTTCTTGAATGTTGCTTAAGATTTTGTCATACAAGGCTCCTTTGGTGGCTATAAAGACCACTGGCATGTTTTCGTCAATTAATGCGATAGGACCGTGTTTCATTTCTGCTGCTGGGTAGCCTTCGGCATGTATATAAGATACCTCTTTTAGTTTAAGGGCTCCTTCAAGAGCAATAGGATAGTTGTAATGCCTACCGAGGTATAGGAAATTCCTACTTTTGTAGAATTCTTTGGAGATATTGTTTGTGATCTTGTTTGTAGTGTTTAGTGTGTATTCAACCAACTCTGGTAGTTTCTTGAGGTTTGATACCACTTCTTTTCCTTCAAAAAGTCCTAATCTTTTTCTTCTGCCAACCTTTATACTTAGCATTATTAATGCTACTATCATATTGGTAAATGCTTTTGTTGAAGCGACTCCTATTTCGGGTCCGGAGTGTATATATATCCCCATACCAGCTTCTCTAGCTATAGTGCTACCAACAACGTTGATTATCCCCATCGTAATAGCTCCCTTTCTTTTGGCTTCTCTTAATGCCTCTAGGGTATCCATCGTCTCTCCTGATTGGCTAATAGCAACCACTACGTCTCTTGGCCCTACCATTGGATTTCTATACCTAAATTCTGAGGCATGATCAACTTCTGATAACACTCCTCCAAGGTTTTCCATAAGGTATTTTCCTATCATTCCAGCATGATACGCAGTCCCACATCCTATGAAAACAAACTTTCTTATCTTGTGGATATAGTTTTCTAGCTTAGCAATACCTCCAAGTTTGACACTTCCCTCATCCTCTAAAATCCTACCTCTTATGCAATTTTCAATTGCGGTTGGTTGTTCAAATATTTCCTTAAGCATATAATGAGGATATCCACCTTTGTTAAGTTGTTCGATTTCCCAGTCAACAACGAATACATCTTTTTTTATATCCTTGCCAGTGAAATTTTTAGTTATGATCTCATCTTTCTTAACGATTGCAATCTCTCCGTCATCAAGGTAAATTACGTTTTTGGTGTATCTAACTATAGCATTTATGTCTGAGGCAATTATGCTTTCATTGTCTCCTATGCCAATAACTATGGGACTCCCTTTTCTTACAGCTACAAGTTTGTCAGACTCTTCTAATCCCATTATAACTAATCCGAAAGTTCCATTAAGCTCTGTTACTGCAAGCATTATAGCATCCTCAAAACTGTTCCCTTCCTTCATATGTTCTTCTATAAGGTTTACGATAACTTCAGTGTCTGTTTGACTGTAGAATGAATACCCTTTCTTAGAGAGCATTTCTTTTAGAAGTGAGTAGTTCTCTATTATGCCATTGTGGACCAAAGTGATTTTTCTGTTGTTGCTTATATGAGGATGTGCATTGTGGACAGTGACACCTCCATGGGTAGCCCATCTAGTGTGACCAATACAAGCTTCCTTTATGCCAGAGAGATTTATGGTTTTGATCTTATCTTCAAGATTTGCTATTCTCCCTACTTCCTTGAGAATCTCAAACTCTCCATTTCTAATAAAAGCTATTCCTGCGGAATCGTAGCCTCTGTATTCAAGTTGTTTTAGCCCCTCTATTACAACTTCTACGGGGTTTGATCTTATGCCGATATATCCTACAATTCCACACATATTCCTACCTCTAGAGTTTGTTACTAAATTATTAACTTCGGAATCTGTAGATCTCCATTTAGTTAACTTCAGAATTCAGAATGCTTTTTTTTGTAGTAACGTATAGGTAAGTATTAGAGATATTGCGTATCCTAGGAGTAGAAATGGCACAAAGGGTACTCCTTTTTTTGAGGATGCGATAGCCCAAAAGATACCAGTCATTGATGCTACTATTAATGAAATGTTGAATGCGAGAAACTCATTTGCTAGCGAAAAGCCTAGCAGAGTTTTTATATCTCCCCCGCCGAACGTCTCAAGCATTTCAACTCTTTTTATTCTAGAGTATAGCCATATTGCTAAAATGAGCAAAGCTAGCTCAATGAGATTGATATACCTAGAAAAATTGCCTAGAACTGTTAAGATTGAACCTAGTAGAATATATGGTAAGGTAAGATAGTTTGGAGCTTTATGAGTTTTTATGTCAAATGCCGAGATAAGAGTGAGAAATAGTAAGTTTAGTCCTATCTCAAAGTAACCTAGGAGGTAGTTAAGATAATTTTGCACGGAGTAATTTTGAATATGTTTCTAGTTACATTACCAAACTCTGGTTTGAATGTATGTATATCTGTTATTGCCTTGTTATTTTTCTCAATGCTACTTTTGCTTTATATGTTCAAGTTGAAAAAAGTTTTTCAAAATCAGTTATACTTTTTTTCGGCTAGGAGAGGACTATGGTGAGGCAGTATGATATTGCGGTAATTCCTGGGGATGGAACAGGTCCTGAGGTGATAAATGAGGGATTAAAGGTCCTGAAAGCTGTTGAGAGTAAGTTTGGGATAAAGTTTAAATTTACGCATTATCCTTATGGAGCTGAGCATTACCTAAAAACCGGGGAGATTTTGCCTGACAGTGCGATAGCTGAGTTTAGGGAATTTGATGCGATATATCTTGGGGCTATTGGTGATCCGAGGGTAAAGCCTGGAATTTTGGAGAGAGGACTTTTGCTAAAGTTGAGGTTTGATCTTGATCTTTACGTTAACTTAAGACCTGCAACTCTTTATGAGGGGGTTTGGACACCACTAAAGGATAAAGGTCCTGAGCATATAAATTTCACGGTGATAAGAGAAAATACCGAGGGACTATATGCAGGAGCGGGAGGGTTTCTATACAAAGGAACAAGGAATGAAGTAGCAATTCAGGAGATGATATGCACTAGACATGGCACTGAGAGAATAATAAGATTTGCCTTTGAGTATGCTAGAAGGTATGGAAGGGAAAGAAAGCTGACTATGGTAGGGAAAACTAATGTTCTTACTTATTCACATGATCTCTGGGCAAGAGTTTTTGAAGAGGTATCTAAGGAATATCCTGATGTTAAGACAGATTACGCTCATGTTGATGCTGTTTGTATGTGGATGGTTAAGAATCCTGAGTGGTTTGATATAATAGTTACTGATAATATGTTTGGTGACATAATAACGGATCTTGCTGCGATGATTCAAGGAGGATTGGGAGTTGCAGCTGGAGCTAATATTAACCCAAATGGGGTATCTATGTTTGAACCAATGGGGGGTTCTGCACCAAAGTATACTGGTAAGAACGTTATAAATCCGATTGCTGCAATAGAGGCGGGAAGGCTAATGTTGAAATTTCTGGGAGAGGAGGAGGCAAGTAGAGCAATACAAGAAGCAGTTAAAAAAACAGTAAAAATGATGAAAAGTATGAATGCAGGTCAGATGGGATATTCAACCACAGAGGTTGGGGATTTAGTAGTAAAACATCTTTTGGAGAGTTGAAAGTAAACTTATGCAAGATATTTACTCAGTAGTTTTAGCCATAGTATTGGTTGTGTTGTCTGTTTGGTTAGTGTTCAAGGTTATTGGGTGGTTAGCTGTGTTTCTAAGAGCAAGGGTTGTAAAAAACAAAAGGATTCCTCTTCCGCAGAAGTGTCAAAAGCTACTTGGTGAGAAAGGAGTGATAGTTTTATATTTCTCCTCTCCCCTTGCTGAAAGAGGAAGAAATAGAATGGGTGGAGTTATGAAGTTGGTAGATGAAGAGTATGGTAATGTTATAAAATTCAATCTCACAAGCGATAGAAAAGAAGCTGAAAAGTTTAATGTGATAACTGCGCCAACAATAGTGGTTATAGATGGAGAAGGGATAGTAAGGGAATACAAAAGTGGATTTATTTCGTATCCACGAGTGAAAGCAATTATTGAAAGATACTTGAAACGATCAAAACAGTGAATCATCGGATTTTTTGAAGTTTAGGTGTTTGTAGGCAAATTCAGTAGCAACTCTGCCCCTGGGGGTTCTCTTTATAAATCCCTTCTGAATGAGGAAGGGTTCATATACATCTTCAATTGTTTCTTCTTCTTCACCAATACTTGCAGATAGGGTTTTTAGCCCTATAGGGCCTCCTTGATATTTCTCTATGATTGTAGTCAAGATCTTCCTATCAACTTCGTCTAGTCCTTCTTCATCTATTTCAAGCTCTTCTAGAACTCTTTTTATGAAGCTAACATCTATTCTGTTTATGCCTTCAACTACTGCAAAGTCTCTGACTCTTCTGACAATTCTGTTTAAGATTCTAGGAGTGCCTCTTGATCTTCTAGCTATTTCTCTTATCCCTTCATCTGAGATTTCTAAACCTAGAAGCTTGCAAGTTCTTCTGCATATCTTGCTCATATCGTCATCTAAGTAATAGTCAAGTCTTAGGAGGATTCCGAACCTTGAGATAAGTGGAGATGTAAGGAGTCCTACTCTTGTTGTTGCTCCAATCAAAGTAAATTTCGGTAGGGGAATCTTTATACTTTTAGCCCCGGGGCCTTCTCCTATCATAACAGAAACAGTAAAGTCTTCCATCGCAGAGTATAGTATTTCCTCAAGAGAGGGTTTGAGCCTATGTATCTCATCTATGAATAAAACATCACCTCTCTGGAGATTGGTAAGTATTGCAACAAGATCTCCGCTTTTCTGAAAAGCATTGGAAACCGTGTGAACAAAGTTAACATCTAACTCCTTTGCAATTATTTTTGCAAGTGTCGTTTTCCCTAGTCCTGGTGGGCCAGAAAGTAAAACATGATCTAAGGGTTCATTCCTCTTCTTTGAAGATTCAATAAATACTCTTAGGTTGTTTTTTATCTTTTCCTGCCCAATAAACTCATCTAGAGTTCTTGGGCGAATATCTTCTTCATAAGTCTCCTCTTCTCTAAATTTCTTAGGAGAAAGGATATCTTCCATGAAAGTAATTATAGATATTCCCTACTTTCTCTATCTAACTTTGACGAGTGCTCACAATGAATTCCAAGATTTAACAATTAGGTATGGTTTTTTTGTTTTTCTCACCGTCTTTATCGGAAAGCTAGGTGAATACTCTTCTTGATAAGCACTTAAGAGACTTGATGTGGGGTGAAGTTTTGTGACTGACGAAAACCAAAGGGTAAGTAAGAGAAGTTTTTAGAATCTTGCCCATTTACCTAATGGAGATTTGGAATTTATTGGACGGTTCAAAAATTTTGTGATTGGTAGTCAAAATTGAGTGGAGAGGAGAGTATGTTTCTCTTTTAGAATGGTTTGATGATTGTTCGTTTAGCACTTTGGGTAGTGTCTATTTGGTGAAAGCGTTGGGGTAATTGTGCTATTTTTGTGTTAAACTAGTTTGATTGATTCTGTTTTCTAACTCTTTTACTTCAGTTGTTATATCTTCTATTTCCAAATTTTCCCCATTGAACATCATTGTAGATACTTTGTTTTGATCATAAAATTTTATGTTCTTTTTGCGAAATCTGTTGTACATTATCCTGTTGATGATGCCTTGAAAATCAATGTAATGATTGACATAAGTTTTTTGGATCAAGTCTGGGATCTTTGTATGCATATGCAGACCTTTTTTGTAGAATTCTACGAATTCTTTGGTTGTTCTAAAGGATTCTTTTAGTGCTTTTAGAGGATTTACAAAATGAAGTAGGTTTAGTGTAAGGGTAGTTAGAGC
>JBCNVF010000046.1 GCA_039630355.1 Brevinematia bacterium | reverse complement strand
TCTAAAAAGAGAAAGTTCTGAAGAATCAAACCATATTAGCCTGAGGGAGTTCCTCAGATTTGATTCTTACATAAGATCATTTATAGGTGGTTTTTTCTCCGTCATTCTTCTTTCACTAGTGGTCCAGGTCAACGGTATAGTATCCAGGTTTTTTGGCTCCTTCTTTGACGGAGTTGTCGCAGCAAGCACAAACGCCTATCTTTTGGTTCAGGTGCCAATAGGTATGTTCTCCGTTGCTGTATCAATAGTTGGACTGAAAGCTTTATCAGAACATTTTTCAAAAAACGAAATTGATAACTTCCGAAAACTCTCAGAGCAAAGTTTGAAGGTTTTAAATTTTCTCATCATTCCCATAACCACAGTTATGGTCATTCTAAGCTATGACATTGTTAGAATGATTTACAGAGATATATCTGGAATATTCCTTGGAAGCGAAGGGAAATACTCCACGTTGGCACTAAAACTGACTCAAGAGCTATTCTCAATTTATGCAATAGCAACTTACCTGCTATCACTAAGCTCACTTCTTTCCAGAATTAGCTTCGCCAGAAGAGACACTAGAACCCCACTAATTAGCTCAATAATAGGCGTTGTAATGAATATCCTAGCAAATACCATAATCTTCATAACTCTTAGATCATACTTAGGAATACCACTGGCGTTTGTGATCAGCAGTTTTGCCTCTCTCGCATTTATAATAGCAGTAGAACATCGTAACATCAGCAATAAAGAGGATATACTCTACGAAGGAATAAAAGTCACAATAATAAGTATTTTCTCATCTTTCACGATAAACTTCCTGATAAATCTGATACCGGTCAGTAGCAACTACACTTTTTCTTTCCTTATAACAGCTACCAAGATTCTCCTTTCCCTAACGCTTACAGTATTCATAGCATATATAATGGGAATAAAGACCGCAAGATACCTTGCTAAACGTATGAAAACATTGTACGCTAGAAACCATTAATACACAACCTATCCGAAGTAAGCAAACAAAAAACCTAGAATCTTTCTCTACGCACCTAATGGAAACTTGAACCTGTTAGCTAAGCTAGGGAAGAGCTTGAAGGCAAATTGAAACATACTGAGAACTATCGTTTATAATTTTTTCAACCTGAGGGTGGCTCAGTCAGTTGAGCCTCTCCTTGGTAAGGAAGAGGTCGTCGGTTCGAGTCCGATCCTGGGCTCATTGGAGAGGCTATATGGCTACTGATGTTATTGCAATGATATGCCAAGAATGTAAAAGCAAAAATTACTATACAAAAAAATCCAAAAAACTACAAAGAGAAAAGCTAGAACTAAAAAAATATTGTCCAAAATGCAACAAAAGGACCCCACACAAGGAAGGGAAAGCCTAATTATGAACGTTCCCCTTCTTGACCTAAAAAGAGAATATAAACTCTTAAAAGAAGAAGTTCTAAAAGAAATTGAACAAATATTTGACAATCAGAGCTTTATCCTAGGAAAACATGTTCAGTCACTTGAGAAGAACTTAACCGAGTTTCTAGGAGTAAAGGATGTTATAGGTGTATCATCGGGAAGCGATGCTCTGCTTCTGTCTCTTATGGCTATAGGTGTTTCTCCTGGAGATGAGGTAATTGTTCCATCTTTTACATTTTACGCCACGGCAAGTTGTATCTCAAGGCTAGGAGCTATCCCAGTTTTTGCCGATATAGACATAGAAACATACAATATAACCCCCGAGGAGGTAGAAAAAAGAATCTCTTCAAAAACCAAATGTGTCATACCTGTCCACCTTTACGGTAATCCTTGCGAAATTGAGAGTATCATAAGAATCTCCAAGGAAAGAAATATAGACGTTATAGAAGATAATGCACAAGCAATAGGTGCCGAATACAATGGTAAAAAAACGGGAAGCTTTGGAAAAACAGGTTGCCTCTCCTTCTACCCAACCAAAAACTTAGGCGGAGCAGGAGATGGCGGGGCAATATCAACTAACGAAGAAGAAATCGCAAAAAAGTTAAGAATCCTCAGGGTTCACGGTTCCGAAAAAAGATACTACCACGAATACATAGGAATAAACGGAAGACTTGACGAGATTCAAGCTTGCTATATAAACATAAGACTTAGAAGAACAAACGAGAATAATGAGGAAAGAAGAAAAATAGCAAATACCTATTCACAGCTTCTCTCTGAACTTGAAAACAGAGAACTACTATTCACACCCAAAGAAACAAAAAACTCAAAGCACGTATACCATCAATACACTATAAGGGTGCCCAAGTATAGAGATGCACTAAAACAGTTTCTAGCAGAAAACGGCATAGGTTCCGAAATCTACTATCCTCTACCTCTACACTTACAGAAGTGTTTCTCAGAGTTAGGTTACAAGGAAGGTAGTCTACCAGCCACAGAAAAAGCCTCCAAAGAAGTTCTATCACTCCCGATCTTTCCCAAACTAAGTGAAGAAGAAATAAGCTATGTAGTAGAGAAAATAACAAAATTCTTCAAGACAATACCATAATTAGCACTTTGACCACCATGTCGTTATAATTCTACATATGTTGAGGAAGATAGTCGCAGTTTTAATCTTAACTTTCATATGGACAAGTACTTATGGAGAAGAGAGAAAAAAAGAAATACTCACCAACTTACAGTTGCAAGATAAACCTTCAGAACCTAAAACAAATGAGATTTCATTTTACGAGCTACTAGGACAGCTAGAAAATCAGCAGTTTAAGACAAACTTTTATTTTTCAGGAACCAATCTCCTTACACCCATTGAGCTTAAAGAAAGAAAATCTCTAAGAGTATCTCTTGAATTTGAAGAATCCCTTGACCTTAAAAAGGAACCATTTTTCCTAAGTTTTGAGAGGAGATACGAAATAATACTTTTGGTTTCCATACCAACAACATATATGGTGACAAAGTTTCTGATGGAACAAGTCTCATTCTACAACTACAGAGACTTTACCAGAAGCCTTAATACCCAACAGTGGTCCTTCATTATAGCAAGCTCTATAATCATTCCACTCATCGTTGCTGTAGAGGATCATATAAAGTATAAAGAATTTGTTGAGCAAAACCTAAGATTCTAGCCATTGCAAACGTTGCATTATGTTAAGCTTTACACTAAGCTTCTGTCAGCTCAATCTCTCAGTTTTGTAACACTCATCAACTGTAGAATCTCACCTCACATCAAGCCTTTGTTACTTATTGAGAAAATACTCCATTTGCCTAGTCCCGATAGGGACTACGAAAGAAACAAAAAAAGACCACACTTAATACAAACTTTAGACTTTATCGTGTACGTCTTCTTGAATTTGACCACTACCCGTTTACACTTTTATAATCCTTACAGAAAACTGATCTAAGAGGAATTTATGGTTAGAATAAGATTGATGAGGTTTGGTTCCAAACATAGACCGTATTATAGGATAGTAGTAGTTGATTCTAAGAAGAAAAGAGACGGTGCTTATATTGAGAGCTTAGGTCACTATGCTCCAATGGAGGGTAAAAAGCTTCATATTGATACAACTAGGTATAATTACTGGATCTCCGTTGGAGCACAACCTTCAGCTACTGTTAGTAGACTTTACAATAATTTCTCGGCATTACTAAAGTAGAAAATAACTTTTAGAGAGGTGGTTTATGAAGGAAAAAGAATTGGTTGAACAGATAGTCAAGGCGTTAGTTGATTATCCTGAAGATATCTCCATCAAGGTTGTTGAAGGGGAAAAATCTACAATCCTTGAGCTTAAGGTTAAGACTGAAGACATCGGGAAGATCATTGGCAAGAAGGGAAGGATAGCAAAAGCTATCAGGACAATAGTAAGTGCAATCGCTGTCAAAAACGGAAGAAGAGTTATTCTTGAAATCCTTGACTAATTTATTCCCGAGCCTTGCGCTCGGGACTTTTAATGAAAGACCTAATAAAAAACCTAATACTTGAAGAAGGCTTTGATCTAGTTTCTGTAGTTTCTCCTCTCTCACTTTTGCTAAAATCTGATCTGAAGAGTAAATACCTAACGTGGCTTTCATCGTCACTTAATGCGGAAATGGAATACCTTAGGAAATCTCTGGAAAAGAAGTTCAATCCTTTGCTAACAGAGGAGTGGGTAAAGAGTGTGATACTCGTAGGTGCTAGCTACTTCAATCCGTCAAGGTTTGACCTACCATCGGAAGAATATGGCAAAGTTGCGATGTATGCTTGGGGAGAAGATTACCACTTTGTAATCAAGACACTACTTTTTAAAGTTGTAGAAAGACTAAAAAAGGAAACATCAAAAGAATTTAGGTATAGAGTATTCTCAGGAGCAGCCCCTTTATACGAAAAGGGCTTTGCGGTAGTAGGCAACCTAGGATTTCAAGGGAAAAACACCTGCATTGTACACCCTAGGCTAGGTTCATTTTTCTTCATAGGAGAGATCCTTACAGATATTGAGTTAGAACCTGATGAAGGGCAACTAGAGGAAGGATGTGGAAGTTGTAGTAAGTGTGTTACCTCATGTCCTACGAAAGCTCTAAGGGACTATGTTTTAAACGCAAGTGTATGCATATCATATTTTACTGTAGAATATAGGGGAATGATTCCTGAGGACATAGCCTGTAAGATGGGAAGCTGGACCTTTGGTTGCGATGTATGTCAGGAAGTGTGTCCCTTCAACAGATCCCTCAACTCCAAGGCAACCAAACCGAGAATAAAAGAATTCAGCCTGAACGTAACGCCATTTCTTAACCTAAGAGAGGTGATGAGAATCTCTAGTAGTAACCAATTTAGGAAACTTTTTAAGAGAAAAGCTTTCTTAAGAGCTGGTAGGAGAGGACTTATAAGAAATTCAATTATAACCGCAGTAAACAACGGTGCAAAAAGTTTGAAAGAGGAGATATACTTACTCTCCAAAGACACTGACGAAGTAATTTCAGCTACTGCAAAGTGGGCTTTGGATAATCTTTGAAAGAAGGATGTCGGGATGACTGGATTTGAACCAGCGACCCCACCCACCCCAAGGGTGTGCGCTACCAGGCTGCGCTACATCCCGACATTGGGCGGTAGAGGATTTGAACCTCTGGCCTCCACTGCGTCAAAGTGGCGCTCTAACCAACTGAGCTAACCGCCCTCTATAACATTATTATAAAACCACCACCACCCCAAATTCAATCTTCCACCACACCCCAATAAATTCCAGAATTTGAAGTTACGTAGGTATGGTTAATACTTTTAGGTGAACAAAAACAGATATTCTCATCCTCAAGCCCATAAAAATAACAATCACCACACAAAAAAATTTAGACTTTATTGGTACCAGAAACTCCAAACGACTCACCGCCTTTACATGATTTTGAACTTTA
>JBCNVF010000045.1 GCA_039630355.1 Brevinematia bacterium | reverse complement strand
GTAGTTTTTCTGCAATTAATATATCCATCATTTTGCCTTTATTTTAAGGGCAAGAGGAGTTTATTTAAAATTAATTTTTACCAAACTCTTCTCCAAACTTCAGACTAAAAACACTTGACTTTTTGAAAGTATTTTGTTAGATTTACAGAGTTGTAACCTTTTGGTAAGAAATAGAAAACTCATTTATTCACCTAGGATTTACTAGATAGGTATGGTAAACGAGATAACCAGATCATATAGTCAATACATACACTTTCTGTCATTGGCAGATACACATAGTTTACTTTTGATTAGTTTAGTGACATGCATTTAGATATGAAGTGTTTGGGTTACTAGAATATTAATGGCTTCGTCAATTCTCGTTAGTTGGTGAATACTTTGATCTTTAGTCTGGAGAACGATTCTGTCAGTCTCCGCTGATGTTGTATTGATACCTAGCGGGGCTGATGGATTTGCTTCTATATAATGTAAAGGAGAAAATTTGTTTCAATAGCTGTCTTTTTTAGGGAGGCTAGTATGAATATGTTTCTCAATTTTACATTAAAGGGTTCTAAGAAGCAGATGATAGGTAGAAGAAGCTTTCTACAAACCAACTGGATTGCAACAGATTACGATTGTATATTGACACACAATAGCAACTGCGAAACTGTGTGTAAACTTATTGCAAATTATGACAGCGAAGTAATTGATAGAGCAACAAACATTCTTGAGTTGAATACACTAGACGATTTCGGTTCACCTTCTATATTTAACGAGCAAGAACACAAAGATGAAAACAACACCAAAAGGACAGTAGAGCTTGTTGGAAACTTGATTACGGAAAATATAGAAAACGCATTTGAGTACACAAGCTGGTTCGTTGCACATAAGTTCAGAGTTTGTTATCTCAGTGAGAAAAAACTAATCATGGCAATATCTGCTGAAAGAGTAATACTTACTGATACACCGATAAAAGTCACACTGCAAAAGTTATTTAGATTGTCTATTCCGGATCAGGATTCAAAAACACAAAAAGAATCTAACTAAGGAGGTAACAATGGATATAATGGAACTCATTGGAAATTCACCGAATATGCTAAGATACCTATCCGAAAATGCAAATGGGATTATAAAGTATAGAAGTGAGTTCTTCTTGAGAGATCTAAAGAAAATATTCAACAAACTCGGGATAAATAGGTATACAATCAGAATCAAGATCAATGGGCAAGAACTAAAGGAAGAGAATAACACAGACAAACTAATAGACTTCCTTAAAATTAACAACACAGATGGGAAGATGGAGATAGAGATAGCTGTGGATAACAAGAAGCACAAATTTGTTATAGACCAAAGTGCAGATAATGTCTTTACGTATGAGAAGACCTACCAAATACTACAGCAGTTATTTAAAGGAACAAAACTGAAGAAAAAATTCCAAAAGTTCTACGATGAAGCTATCAGTTCCGAAATGATCAGGTTTATAGAACTTATCTTTATGATTAAAGAAGGAGTTTTGAACGAAGTAAATTCAAAAAGGAAGAAATTCAAAAGTCAACAACAAATAAGAAACAAATTACTAAAACTGAGAGAGAAGGTAACTCAGGAGGCTTTTGTAACAATGAATCTTGCACCAATTGTATTTGAGCGTCTTTTCTTAGAAGATAACCTTGACTCTATTCCAGATGAATATGCAGAAGAATATGAAGAAATAACGAAAAACACGAAAAACGTCATAAGGTATATCTTTTGGTTTATTAACCAGAATCTCAAGGAAGCTTATTTTGATGAAGATAGGTTGTTCATCACACTATTGACCACAGAGCTTCACTTTAGCTACTCTCTGTATATCTTTATGTCAATTACGGAGGGTATGCAAGACTACCAAGAGAATGATGAATAATAAACAACTTAGAGGGTGTTTGTATGTGTTTACTAGCTTATTTACCTAAAAACAAGACAATGAGTTTAAGTGAAGTGATGAGTGCATATTACGGAAACAGGGATGGGATGGGAATTGCACATGAAGTTAATGGGAAGTGGTTTGTTGAGAAGGGAATAACAAACCCCGAAGAATTTCAAAAAAAGATTGAGACTCTAAGGAAACATAGGAAAATAGTTCATTTCAGGGCAGCTTCTTCAGGTGGTATTGACCCCGACCTCACACATCCATTTGAGACACGAAAGTTCATAATTGCGCAAAATGGAACGCTTCCAAACTGGGAAAACCTACAGAAAACTATCTTTATGCTCAATCCAATGCAAATAAAGTGGGTTGAGTACAACCAATTATTTAACTACAATCCCGAAAAAATCTCAGATACAAAGCTCATAGCATTTCTTCTATATCTCGCTGAGGAGGATACAATAAATATTGACAAAGTTCTGGAAATTATCTCTAAGGCTGGAAGGGTTGCTCTGATTGTGAAAGAGGTAAACAAGATCTTATGGTTTGGGGATAGAAAGGAGGATAACGAACGTGTATTCTCAAACGATTCTTACAAGTTCTACGCAAACAGAAGGTTGTGTAATTCTGATTGGAAATAGGAAATCAGATTTAGTGTTTATAGGATATTAGATAATACTTTGGCAATGAGAAAACACCGTCATATAAAGGATGGGTTTATGAGCGTTGACAAGGACTTTTGCGTTAGATTTTGGAACGTGTTGCTGAAGTAGCAGAAAACTTGACTTTTATGAAAACTTTCTATGAAAATAACACAAACCTTACATCAAGGAGGTCAAAGATGGCTGTAAAAGTCGCAATAAACGGTTTTGGGAGGATAGGTAGACTAGCTTTTAAAGCCTTAGTTGAGCAAGGGCTTTTAGGAAAGGAGATTGATGTAGTTGCAGTTGTTGATATTGTAAATGAAGCAGATTACTTTATATATCAGCTTAAGTATGATTCAGTTCACGGAAAGTGGGCTCACAAACTGGGTGCTGAAAAGAGTTCAGCTTCTGCCGAGTATAACGATGTTTTAATTGTTGATGGACACAAGATCAAGTGTCTGCTTGCACCAAAGGAAGGGTTAAGTAAATTACCCTGGAGAGAACTTGGTGTTGAGTATGTCATAGAAGCAACTGGACTTTTCACAGAGGAAGAGAAAGCTAAAGGTCATCTTGATGCAGGTGCCAAGAAGGTCATTATTACCGCTCCCGCTAAAGGTAATATCAAAACTTTCGTTATGGGGGTTAACCATGAAGAGTACGATCCTAAATCTCATCATATAGTTTCTAATGCTTCCTGCACAACAAACTGTTTGGCTCCAATTGTGCATGTGCTGATAAAAGAAGGAATTGGCATCGAAACTGGGCTTATGACAACCATTCATGCCTATACTGCAACGCAGAAAGTTGTCGATGGACCTTCTAAGAGAGACTGGAGAGGTGGTAGAGCTGCTGCGGTAAATGTCATTCCTTCAACAACAGGTGCTGCTAAGGCAGTTGGAGAGGTCATACCAGCAGTCAAAGGTAAACTAACAGGCATGGCATTTAGAGTGCCTCTAGCCGATGTATCCGTGATTGACCTCACATTCAGAAGCGAAAAAGAAACTTCAATTGAAGAAATTGACTCTTTGATGAAAAAAGCTTCTGAAACTTACCTAAAAGGAATCCTAGGATACACCGATGAAGAAGTTGTCTCAACAGACTTCATACACGATGACAGATCATCCATCTACGACTCTCTCGCAACCTTGCAGAATAACCTCAAAGGTGAAAAGAGATTCTTCAAGATTATTTCCTGGTATGACAATGAGTGGGGTTATTCTTGTAGAGTTGTTGATCTACTCAGGCATATGATCTCTAAGGACAAGGCTTAGTTTGGTGAAATTTGCTTTCAGGGGGTGATGAGAGTCCCTAAGATTAAAGGAGGTTATTATGAATAAAAAGACTGTTAAGGATGTTGATTTATCTGGGAAGAAAGTCTTTATCCGTGAGGACTTTAATGTCCCACTTGATTCAAGTGGGAATATAACTGACTACACCAGGATAGATTCCGCTTTACCAACTATCAGATACCTGTTAGAGAGAAACTGTTCATTAGTTCTGGCTTCACATCTTGGAAGACCTAAGGGTAGAGATCCAAAGAGTAGCTTGCTTCCGGTTCAGAAAGCTCTGTCCGAAAGACTAGGAATAAATGTTAAGTTCGTTTCAGACTGTGTTAATGAGGAAGCTAAGGAAGCAATAAGAAATCTAAAGCCTGGTGAAGTTTTGCTTCTAGAAAATGTCAGATTCTACAAAGAAGAAGAAGCTAACGATGAAAATTTTGCTAAAAATTGGGCCGAGCTTGTTGATGCTTTCGTCTGTGATGCTTTTGGCAGTGTCCACAGAGCACATGCATCTGTTGAAGCTTTACCTAGAATAATGAAGCAGATGGGCAAGCCTGCCGTTGCAGGATTTCTCGTAGAAAAAGAACTTGAATACCTTGGCAAAGCTCTGGATGATCCAAAAAGACCATTTGTTGCAATACTTGGTGGCTCCAAGGTCTCAACCAAAATAGACGTCATTAATTCCCTGCTTAACAAAGTTGACAAACTCCTAATAGGCGGTGGAATGATGTTTACCTTCTACAAGGCTATGGGTATAGAAGTTGGTAAGTCGCTTCTTGAGTCAGATTATATCTCAGTAGCTTTTGATATCCTACAGAAAGCGAAAGAGAAAGGAGTTTCAATAGTATTGCCGGAAGATGTAGTTGTAACCGACAATATAGAAAATCCAACAAAAGTTAAAACCGTAAGTAAGAATGAAATACCATCAGATATGGTAGGTGTTGATATTGGAAGTGCTACCATAAGACTCTTTAGCGATGAGTTAAGAAATGCTAAAACTGTCTTCTGGAATGGTCCTCTTGGAGTATTTGAGAAGGATGAGTTTGCTAAGGGTACTGTTGAGATAGCAAAAACTCTGGCTAATCTTAAAGATGCTATAAAGGTAATTGGTGGTGGGGACTCGGCTGCAGCAGTTGCCAAAGCAGGAGTTGAGAGCAAGATGACCCATATCTCAACAGGTGGTGGCGCATCACTGGAGTTTGTTGAAGGTAAGCCTTTACCAGGAGTTGTTGTTCTTGATGATAAGTAGTTCTTAGGAGCCTTAACGGCTCCTCGCGTTTATGAATATCGAAACTTTTGTTTTAGGAGTAAATCAAACTAATTGTTACTTAGTATGGGGTGAGAGCGAAGGATTAGTAATAGACCCTGGTGACGATCCTAAACTACTAATTGACATAGTGAATGCTAGGAAAATCAAGCTAAAGTATGTCATCAACACTCATGCGCATTTTGACCATATAATGGGCAATAACACACTGGTTTCCTCAACAGGTGCAAAGCTTGCAATTAACAGATTAGACGTAGAAATGTTATCTAATGCCTTTTATAACCTTTCAGCTTATTTTCTAAGTCCCTTTTGCTCTATAAAACCAGACATACTTCTAGAAGATGGTAGTAAGCTTTGTGTAGAAAGTGAAGAATTTACAGTTATCCACACGCCCGGACACACACCAGGGGCAAGTTGTATCTATTTCCCTGAAAGAAGAGTTGTCTTTACAGGTGACACTTTGTTTAGATTTTCCTATGGCAGGACAGATCTTTTTGGCGGAAATGCTGAAGATATGCTAGCTTCTCTAAAGAAGTTGCTAGCTATCCTTAAGGATGAGGATATTTGCTTACCAGGGCACGGTGAGAACTTTAAGTTTGGCGAAGTTAGAAAATGGATAGAGGAGTTAGTCTAACCTTCATAAAGTTTAGAATCCTGCTTACTTATTCAATGGAAATTGGAACTTATTGTCTGGAGAGTCCCTTAATTTGAGAATTCTTAGCTTTACCATACAGAATTATTGTCGTGGGCATAGAAGTCATCAAACTCGGTGATATAATAGTGCTCAGACCTGGAAAATCTCTTACAGTCTTTGATTTTGAGGATCTAGTAAACCCTATTCCAGAGCTTCCGAAGGAAGCAGTAGGTATAGTGTTAGATCTTCTAGATACAGTTGAAATAGACTCATTTGGTGTAGCTACCATAATCAGGATCATGTCTTACGCTAAAAGTAATAACCAGAAGTTTTCTATCGCAGTAAGTAATAACAAAGTACTCTTTATACTAAAGATAGACAAACTTGACACAGTTCTACCCTTATACAATAGCGTAGAAGAAGCAATCAGTCATATAAGAGGTTGATCAAAAAACCAGCAATTTTCTCTACACTCCCCACTCCTTCTACCATCTTCTTACCAATATCTCCTCTTCTTTTCCTCTCGTCCGAGTTATTAAATAACAAAATAATCTCATCAGAGATCTCTGTTACCCCAAATTTATCAAACAATTTCAAATTATCACCAAGCAAAATCTTCTGCCTTCTATACCATCTATTACTCCATCCAGCATCTCTGTCAACAAACATTATAGTAGGCTTTCCATACCCAGCAGACTGCTCTGTAGCAGTACCTGCACAACTCAATACAACGTCACTGTTGACAAGCATATCACCAAAAGAGTTGTAAGCTAGGACAACCTTAATTATTCCCTTAGTTGCTATCATTGAACAGGATGTTTTTTCTTCAACTCGCCACCCATGCTGAGAAATAGTACTAACCAGTTTCTCAACAGATATTCCACTACTTAACGAACAAAGGACATTGAAAAAACCAAACTTTTCAAAAACGCTTTCAACTACATACAACAGTTTTACAAGCATCCTATAAGTAGTTTCTCTACTACCTGGTAGCAAAAGCAAAGTTTTTAGGTTAGGATCTAGCCTATAGTCAACACCAAAAAAATCAACAGAGTCTACCATCGGATTTCCAAAGTAAACTGTCCTAATACCAAGCTTTCTGAAACACTCATAGGTATATCTGTCCCTAGGAATAAAGTATTCAGCACACTTCTTTATAAGCATTTTCTCAAACCACATATGTTTTTCAACTAATTCGCTCTTATAGACCGAATTGAAGACTATTCTAGGAGCATCCCTTAAAAACGCTTTAGCAAGAATAAGAAGAAAAGGATCTCCCACAACAAGTGCCAACTTAATTCCCCTGTAACTTCTGAAAGATCTCACAAACCTTACTACTTCAAACAAAGCCCCACTGGTTACATCCTTAAGAAAACTTTCTACAGAATGTAATGTCCTGCCTCCAGAGCCTAAATTCCTTGGATTAAAGCCTACTATTACTCTATTGTCTACCCTTAAGTTTCCTATCAAAGGGAAAATAACTACCTTTAAGCTTGTATCTAACTGTACCAGTTTGTTAGCAATTTTATTTGCTATAACAGTCTCACCGAATCCGTTTGAAAGAATTGAGATCATCACAATACCTTGAATATGATCATAGTCTCATCATCATGCTGTGGAGCACCTGCAACAAAAGCATTAACATCCTCTAGCACTTTTTCACTTATCTCTTTAGCAGAAAGTTCATGATGCTTGAATATAACATTTTGGAGTCTTTCTAGACCGTATAAATCGTGTGAATTATTCATAGCTTCGGTTATACCATCAGTGTAAAGAACACCTATATCACCTTTATCAAGTATTACAAAGTCCTGCCCGTAGTCCATCCCCGGCATAATACCAACCGGCATTCCTTCGGTGTCAAGCAATTCAAATTCTCTCGTCTTGCTCCTAAACAATAGCAAAGGCCCATGTCCTGCATTAGAGTAGTTAAGTATTCTTCTTTCAGCATCAAGCACACAGTAGAATGCTGTAGCATACCTATCTTCAACAATATCACCACTTAAGGAATTGTTAAGCTGTGATAGCACGATATTCGCATCTTTATCAAGAGAAGCTACAGTCCTAGTAATACTTCGGATCATAACCATTATCAATGCTGCTGGAACTCCTTTTCCCGAAACATCTGCTATAATCATAGCAAGTTTATCTTGCCCAAACTTTATGTAGTCAAAGTAATCTCCCCCTACACCCTTAGCAGGAATAGAAAAACCGTACATATCAAGTTTTTGGGTTGATGGAAACTTTCTGGGAAGCAGACTCATCTGAATTTCACTTGCTATACTTAAATCCCTCTCAGCTTGCTTCTTCTCAACAATCTCCTTATACATCTCAAATTGCCTTATGGTCACCGCTGCTTGATCTGCAAGTGTCTGTATGAGTGATAAATCACTCTGAGTATGCGAAGCTCCAGCAGACTTATTTAAAACAGCCAATACTCCCATTATGTTATCCTGAAGCTTGAGAGGAGTTACTATGACCGACTTTATATCAGCAATACCCTTAGCAGTTTGCAGAACTCTTGGATCCTCTTCGGCATCTTTTATAAACAACGTTTCACCAGTGCTTGCAGGTAATCCTATATATGTATCCCCTACAGCAATCTTAGTAGACTTAAATATTTCAACAATCTGACTTTCTTTAAGCACAACAGATTGATCAACCCTTATAGGCTTAACCGGCGGGAAAAGCCCCTTGACATACTTAACACTTAAGGTATCACCCGTCGGATCCTTTAAAAGAATAGCTGCAGCTTTTGAGGAAGTTCCCTCAATAGCAGCGTCAATTATCTTAGCGAAAACCTTATCCATATCAAGCTCTACTGACAGAGTATCACCTATCTCCCTCATAAGCTCTATTATCAGCGATTTCTCCTTCTCTAAATCCTGTATTCTAAAGTCCATATCCATAACATCGGCTCTGAATATTTTGTAAGCAGTAGCAACCAGAAATATACAACCTGCTAATTCAAGAATGTAATAACCAATACCTTTCGTAGCCTGTATAAACACTATTGAAGAGAATAAATAAAGAGTACCAAATAAAGAACCAGTAATAACGTAAAGAAACTTAGACACATAAATATGTGGCAACATCTGCGCAGTAAATCCGTAAACCCTAGCTACGGGAACTATAGAGTATATTATTAGGCCAGTTTTCCATAACCCATATATCCACCAGCTCTCCAGTAGAAAACTTGCAAACTTCTGAGTAACCACAACTTGTGTTTCGTTGTTCCCTATTTTTATAAGAACATTCAAAGGATCTTTAATTGAAACCAAAACCGCTGAAAGCAATCCTATCAATGCAACAATGTTAACACTCAGCGTTATCACATTTACTATGTTTCCTCTTTTCTTCAATGAACCGATCAAAAACAAAAATGAGTAAGAAAAAGAAATAACAAATATTACCTCAAAAATGTGCCACAAGAAAAACCTCAGATTAAATAGGTTCTCATTCTGCAGAGATTTTATTATCTCTCCTGTAGTTGGATCTTTGTGGACCAAATAGAAAGACCCATATAGGTTTATAGCTATATATGTTATCTCCTTAGCAAAAAGGATACTAAAGATGATTCCTAACAGCAAAAATTCCTTGTTCTTGTTCCTCTGGAACTCAAGAAACATAAATATTAACATCACAAAAGAAATAAATATCTTTGTCACTTGGAAAAAATCCAAAGGCATAATCTCTACCTCCTAGAGTATTACTACTAAATTATCGGTAAGTAATAACTATCTACCGAAGTTCCTACAGACACTAATATTATCAAAAATCAAAGTTTTACTTTCAATTTACCCCAAACTGAAGCATAACGATATACGATATCATCAGTCTCACAACAACTTTACCCTTCTCTCAAACTTTCAAACTTAACAACTTATCAAACCCCTCTTCAGAGTTGTAACACTCCTCTACCAACATCCCTTACCACTAATCAATTTTGGGAAATCCTCATTAGTTGCAAAATGTCACTGCACATTGAGCTTCAGTTACTGAAAAATATCTACCCAATTCCAACAAAAACTGCAAAAGAAAAGGGTTTTCATTTTTGAAAGAGAGAGCTTGAATTTTTGAAAATTAATTTAAATCCTAATTTTGGGAGGGGAAAATGTTAGATATACTACTAAGTGTAATTGTTTCCATCATTACTGCTTTCATCGTAACTTTAATAATCAGAAGCAGAGATAAAAACTTGATCAGTTTTGAAAAACTAAAAAAGTTTACTGAAAAGCAGATGGGTGATTTTGGGAAATTTGTAAGTGAAAAAGAGAAGTCTCTTGAGGATCTTCTTATAAAGGTTGAAAGCAACTTGACTATTGGAAAGAACTTGATCTTCGCAATAAACGAGAAGATTGACGAGATCAAAGGGGGGGAGAATGAAATAAGTGAAGCTATGAAAAAACTAAACGATGTTAAAAATGAAATTAGTAACATCTTCTCTTCAGTTGATGAGATTAAAAAGGAGTTTGGCAAATTTAAGCAGGACTCAAAAGAAGCTGTCAAGGTTCTGCAGGATTTTAAGGACATTCTATCAAAGGTTACCACAGCAAAAAGTGAAGTTACCAAAGAGATGAAGGACCTTGAGAATAAGGTTTCAGAGTCCCAGAAGAATATAGATAGAATCATTGGGAGAATAGACTTTTTGGAAGATTCTCTGGAGAATTTTTTTAAATCGGTTGAACAGAAAGTCAAAAGTGTAGAAACCGAACTTAACGGTAAGCTGAAAGAAGTAGTTGAGTTATCAAATATCATAGGAACTAAAGTGGATAACGAATTTGAAAAAGTTTTCTCTGAGATGGAGACAGTTTTCCAAAAGATGAAATCGGAAGCTCACGAAAAACTTTCTAAACTAATCAAGGAGTATGAAACAGCACTTTCACAAGATATAGACCAAAAAGCCAAGGAACTTAGAAGGTATGTTGAAGACAGATTAGGCAAAAACCTTTCTAATGTTGACGAGATCGCTAAAAAAGTTTCCGCATTAGAGGAAACTACACAAAAATATATCAGCGAAATTACAGGACTTAAGGAGAACGCGTTGAAGAAATTTGATGAAGTTAACACCAATATTGAGAATCTTTCATCCTCAATTGACTCTACCATCAAAACCAAAACCAACGAAATGTACAACTTGCAAAACAGGTTTAACATCTTAGATAACTCCCTTAGAGAGTTCAATGACAGACTAAAATCGTTAGATCTAGACTTCTCTAAAGTTAAACAGGATATAGAGAATACTAAAGACTATTACACCTCCATGATAGTGTCTGAATTTAACAAGATAAAGGCTTCCCTGACATCAAGCGTAGGAGAGAAAGTTAAGGGGGTAGTAGAAGAGGTTAATAAAAGGGTTGATTCCTACATTAGTGATAAGATGAAAGTCTTAGAAAACACATTCGCTCTAAAGCAAGAAGAGCTTTTCAGTAAGTTTAGAGATACCTTTGAGGCTATAAGGAATAGCATGAGCAGAGAAATAAACGACTATATCAAAAGCTTTGATTCCCAGATAGACTCCATAAAGGGTGACTTCATCAGTGACATTCAAAAGTTGGACAAAGAGTTTTCTGAAAAATTTGAGATGATCTCTTCACTTAACGAGAAAATAAGCAGTATTAATGAAGAAGTTTCAGCCATAGATAGATATGTAAAGAAATACAACGAAGTTGTGTCATCTTTGCTTAAAGAAGCTGAGATGAAGGATAAGGAAGTTAGAGATTTGTATGTAAAGTTTACAAATGAGATGATAAACAGAATCGGAGAACTATCGCAAGATGTTGATATGAGAATAAAAGTTGTTGTGGATAGGATAGAAAAAGAAGTTCTTCAAGCAAAGGAGAAGTTCAACCAAAACGTCAACGATGTGTATGAGAAGTTTGTAAATGAAATGAAAGAGCATATTTTAGAACATGTTGATAACCTTAAGGTATCGTTCAATAACACTGCAGATATAATGCTCTCAAGGGTAAGATCAGAAATGGACAATATTGACAAAAGGATTTCTGGAGTTAATAACCTTCTGGAATCAATATCTAGCGATATCTCAGACAGGCAAGAGAAAATAAACCTATTAAACGAGGAACTTGGTAAGATTGATGTAAAGATTACTTCAATGGTTTCGGATTTTGAAACTAAGATTGACGAGAAGAAAAGCCTGATGGGAGAGATGTTTGACGAGTTTACTAAGAAAGTGGACAATGTTGTTTCCTCCACAGGTGCTAAGTTCAACATCTTTAGGGAAGAGTTAGAGAAGCTTTACTCTTCCGTAGAGAAAAAGTTTCAGGAGATAATAGCAACTTACGAAAAGAGGTTTAGCGATACAATTGTAAAACTTGAAAACGACGTTGCAGTGGAACTTAATAAGATTAAGGAAGATCATTCAAGATCTTTAGGTGAATTTGTCAACTCTAAAAACACTCAAGTCTCATCAGAGTTAGAGAACGTGCTTAAAAAGTTTGAAAAGAGCTACGAAGCAAACATTTCGGCATTTAGGAACAAGTTTGATTCCTTCCTAGACTCCCTACAGGGAGAATATAGCTCAGTGAAGGAGACATTAAAGAACTTCCTCTCTAGCCTAGGGGAAACTAAAAAAGGCCTTATTGAGGAGTATAAAGGGTTAGAAACCGATCTTAGAAGTAAACTGAAAGAGACTGAAGATAAAGTCGTAGAGTTTTACTCTTCTAGAATTAACGCAATAAAAGACAAGTTTGAGGAAGTAGTGAAAAAGCTTGAGGAAGAATACAGAGTATTTAAGGATACAGTAAAAGGGAAATATCTATCCGAAGTTAGTGAGTTCTCAGAAACTACAAAAAAGAACTTTGAAACATCCTTAAATTCAATGTTCACCAACTTCAAGTCTCAACTTGACAAGCTTGCCTCTTCTCTTTACTCAATGGAAGAGAAGTATAAAGAAAAGGAGGTTAACCTGACATCTCTATTCTCAGCTCTTGAGAAAAATCTTGAAACAGAGATGAAAAATAAGTTTGATACTCTTGATAGGTTTGTTGCTAGTATAGAGA
Source organism: Brevinematia bacterium (assembly GCA_039630355.1). Lineage (NCBI taxonomy): Bacteria > Pseudomonadati > Spirochaetota > Brevinematia > Brevinematia bacterium. The sequence continues at coordinate 12,842 of JBCNVF010000045.1, read as the reverse complement.
CAGGGTATAAGGATAAAGCTAACAATATAGTTTCCAGACTCTCAGAGCTTGAGTCAAAGGTTTCGGAAGCAATATCTATGGTAAATAGTAGAGTTGAAAAAGTTATTGACGATCTTGGATTAAAGGCTTCAAACTTGATCAAAGTATATAGTAATGAGCTTGACAACAAACTAGAGCAATTTGACAAAACTGCTGAAGAGCTAAATCTCAAAACGACTGAAGTTATCTCTTCTCTCAAAGAGAAGTTCAATTCTCAGATGAGCGAGTATCTTGAGCAGTTATCGGAAAAAGTAAATAGTGTTGAAAAAAGAATAGAAGAGTATTTTATGGAAATTTCTAGAAACTTAGAAATGAAGGTTGGTAAGTTACAAGAAAAATCTGAATCCGAGATATCTGTATGGGTTGAAAGATTAAGGAACGATTTTGAAAAAGAAAAAGAATTCATTCTGACTAAACTGGAAGAGTCCAAGTCTGATGTAGACAGTGAGGTAGAAAGGGTAGTATTAGGTGTGAAGGGGCAAATAAGAGAATTTGAGAACGAGATTATGAGAAGAGTAGTTAGCTTGAAGGAGGAAGTCGGCTCGCTCTATTCCAATGAAAAACAATTGATAGATTCTCTTCTGGAGAACACTAGGGCTAACATTAGTAATCTCTCTAAAGAGGTTGAGAAAAAAGCTCAAGACTTCAGAAACTTCACTGACTCCTACTTTAAAAAGTCTTTTGACACCATCTCAAATATTGAAAAGAAAATCAAGGAACTAGAAACAAACTTGAAAAAGTTTGACAAAGCAAATGAAGTTGCGGTGACTATAAGCCTTAAAATGAACGAACTTAAAGGAATAATGTCAACGATAGAAGAAAACAGAAAGTTTGTATCTTCTGTCTATAAAGATATTGAGGAGATACGAAAGGAAAAAATAGAACTTGAGAGGTTCCTAAACTCTTACCAGAAAAACTCTAAGATAGTCAAAGAAATACAAGATAGAGTAAGTTCTCTTGAAGATCTGATAAACAGGTTGTATAATAACGTTGAGTTTGTAAGAGATAAAGAAAAATTGATAATAGATGTTTCCAATAGGATCACAAAGTTTGAGAAAGATATTGAGGAGATAGCTAGAATCCTAGGAAGCCTTGAGGCCAAAAAAGACTTGGTAGAGAACATGCTTGCCAATGTGAATTATCTTAAGAATAACTTCTCAGATTTTGAGAAGAAAGTTGGAATGATAAACAGGGCTATCAGTGAAGCTATGAAGGAAAAAGAAAGAATAGAAGGGGTTCTCTCTTCAATACACTCCAAACTTGATGAAATACTTAATGCCAATCAAAAGCTTGAAGGAGCTGTAGATAAAATATCAAACATTGATGGACTCATTGTCCACATAAATTCTGAATTAGAGAGAGTAAAAAGAGTTAAGGAAGACCTGATAAAACTAGGTGAGAGACTGAATTCCGCAATAGATGTTGCCAGAAGATATTTAAACGATATTGAGACTAGAACTGGAGTAAAGACAAGAGAGCCTGAGTTATCAAGTGAACAAGTTTCTAACATTATCAAGCTTCATAGGCAGGGATGGAGTGTAGATAACATAGCAAAAGCAGTAGGTGTCTCAAGGGAGTTCGTTTCACTGATAATAGAGAAATATCTATAGTCTCGCAAGTGGAAATTCCTAGATTTACTGGTTAGGTAGGATTTGGATAACAGAAAAAAAGATCGGTTGCTCTGAGGGAGCTGTGGATAAAAAGATCCTAGGTAGGGTTTATAAATACCTATCACTAAAGCCTAGAACCAAAAAGGAGGTAAAAGAGTATATCTTGAGAAAATTTAATTTACCTCTATCAGAAGTAGAGAATATAGTAAACTATCTCTGCAAGAATGGGTTTATAGATGACGATTTTGTAAAAGAGTCTTACGTACATTCAAGGATACTAAAAGGTTTTGGGAGGAAGTATATAAAGCATAAACTCATGCTTAGAGGTATAAGGGTTGAAGATAACGAGATAACTCTTGATATAGATAGGGTAGTTGGGGTTGTGCTAAGGAGATATGGGAAGGAAATTGCAGAGGGGGACAGGGTGAAAATAAAAGCTAAAATACACAGATTTCTTCTGAGAAGAGGATTCTCTAAAAATGAGGTGAATTTGATAATTAGCAAGATTTTGGACAATTTGGACAATAGGTAAACTTTACTCTGGGTTAGAGGGTTTGTTTGACTGACCTTGGTTTTCGTATCTTATCTGCAACAAGGTCATCAGAGTTATGACGTATATATCTTCTGCAGAGCAACCACGGGATAGATCATTAACCGGCTTATTAAGTCCAACTAACGCAGGTCCAAAAGCTTTAGCTTTACCTATCCTTTGAGCTATTTTGTACCCTATATTTGCTGAATCTAGGTTAGGGAAAATGAAAACATTTGCTTTACCACCAACTTTTGAGTCAGGGCACTTTATTTTTGACACTGCTGGCGATATTGCAGAGTCAAACTGTAGCTCCCCGTCAAAAACAAAATCAACATTTCTCTCTTTCAGTATCCTCACGGCTTCTTTTACCTTCTCAACGGAAGCCCCTGCACCACTACCATGAGTAGAGTATGAAAGAAGTGCAACCATTGGCTCCGCATCTAGAAATATCCTCGCTGAGTCTACTGCGTTTATAGTTATGTCCGCAAGCTGTTCTGGTGTTGGATCAACAACTAATGCACAGTCAGAGAAAATAAGTTTTCCTCTATCTCCAATACTCTCATCCGGCGAAACGATTACAAAGAAACTGGAGACAGTCTTTATCTGCTTTTTCGGTTGGACTATCCATATACCCGCTCTTATCACCTCTACCGTTGGACTCATACTTCCTGAAACCATACCATCTGCAATACCCTTCCTCACCATCATCGCTCCAAAGGCATTAACATCACTTGATATATATCTATAACATTCATCCTTAGATATACCTTTATGCTTTCTAATTTCAAAAAACTCTTCACTGAATTCTTCAATCCAACTAGAAGTTTTCCACTCAATAACTTCAAATTTGGAAAGGTCAATATTATTTTCTTTAGCTACCCTATTAAGAAAGTCTTTTTCTCCTAAAAGGATAACTTTTACGTTAATTTTTTCTCTATACAGCATATCTACTGCCTTCAAAACTCTCGGATCACCAGCTTCAGGGAAAACTATACTCCCACTTACCCCCTCAATCTTCGCTTTCACCTCACTAACAAAATCTATCATATTTACCTCCAAAAATTTAATGCAGTATTTTAAATACTGTAATCCAATACTCTCAAGAGACCAAATTATAGACCAATAAATCCAAAATTTACAACTAAGACTAGTCCTCTCTCTATTTTTCTCACAGTCTCTGCTGGAACTGAGTAAACATTTCTCTTTAGCAAGTACCTAAGAAGTTTAGTATGAAATGGAATATTGTGATTAAACTAGCGCTACCTAAAACTAAAGAAAGTAAAACGGTCTAGTAGTAAACCCTATGCAAGTAGAGTCCATTCGGAGGAACTAATGAAGGTTTGCTCTTTTCATCTTTCGCAAGAATGCTTTTAATAAAATTTCTATCATTCCTCCTTTCTGCTTCAAGCAGTGATGAGACTATACCCCTAGCCATATTATACATAAACCCATTGGCAACTATGGAGAAAACCATAAACTCTCTGATTCTGAAAACTCTCAGACTTTTTACAAATCTGATAGTGCTCTTGTAGTTTCTCATTGAGGAGATTGCTAGAAAATCGTGTTCCCCCAAGAAATCCTTAGCCAACTCTCTGATGAACTCAATGTTCCATTCCTTCTTCTGTGGTATGTAGGAATAGTTGCTTATGAAAGGATATAGACATTCTTCTCCTAGAAACATAAGGTATACGTATTTCCTTAGCTTAGCTGAAAACCTTGCATTAAAGCCAAGAGAGACTTCTTCAGAGCGAACTATTCTTATGCTATGTGGTAACGAATCGTTTAGTATTTTCTTAAACTTATGCACAGGTATTGAAGTGTTTGTTGTTTTGAAATTAGCAACCTGTCGTATAGCATGTGCCCCGGCATCAGTTCTACCTGCTCCTATTACCCTAACCTTTTCTCCAAGAATTTTACTTAAGGTTCTCTCAAGTGTTTCCTGAACAGTATTGGGAGTATTTTTTTGCTTTTGCCATCCTTTGTAATAGCTACCATCATAGCTCAAAATCAGCTTCACATTCCTACATTCTCGGGATGACATACCCATAATCGCCATCTTCTATCTTTGCTCTCTTTTTCTCAACATCCACTGTCACAATATTTGCGGAAACACCAAGTCTATCCTCATTAATGATCCTAGGAGATCCTACCATATACATAAGTTTGGATCTTTCGTCATACTTCGCCATCTCGCTAATAATATTTATACTCTCCGTTTCTAAGACAACATCCTTTCTAAGAAGTGCAACTCCTTCGCTTAAGAATCTTTCAACAATCTTAGCCATAATCTTAACTTGCCCACGATTCGCTACATACATGACATCTCCTACCATAAGTTCGTAGTTATTCTTTCTATCTGATAGAAGATAGTCGGAAAATATAACTTCGTTATTTGAAAAATTTGAAATACAGACATTAGTCATAGCAATGTGTAACGTATCCCTACCAGCTTCAAACTCCGACCTAAAGTATTCCGAAGTTATTATAGATCCCTCGTTAGAGATCTTTACCCCACAGGTAGCTATATAGTCTTGGACCTGATTATTGGTAAAGTTTATTGCTATTCTCTCCGAACTTAGCGTAAAATTTGTCCCAGTAATATACACATTTCCTAAACCTATGTATCTTTTTATCTCAATTCCCCCAGAAATTCTGTTGCTAACCGTAAAGATAATAGCACTGTCGCTTCTTATGTTAAAGTTTGAGGAAACAACTCTGGAGCTCCCAGAAAGTTTTATTACATTGGATCTTGAAAAAATCTTTATCACATCAGAGAAGATCTCTACACTGTTGTTTGATAAATAGGAATTGGTTTTTGAAATCACGGATTCCTCATCTTGGTCAAGGATTAAAACATCTCCCCTGAGAAAAATGTTTTCCCTTGGCAGTGTTAAATGAGGATTTTTGAAAAATATTACAAAATTACTGTCGCCATAATACTCGCTGTATCCTCCTTTAACAATAAGACCACTTTTCAAATCTCGCAATACTACATTGCTTCTACCAATAGCTAAATTATTAGTCTCAAAATACTCTATAACTTCCGCAGACATTCTGATATTACCCTTCTCAACATACGCATTACCCGTAAATCTAGTATACCCTCTCTTGAAGAATCCCTCATCTCCACTAACGATCATTTTGTCTTTCTGTGAAACTGAAGAAGATTTCTGAGCATAGGAAGGAAAAAGTGCAAGATTTACGATATAAAGCATCAGTATTCCTAAAATGTGTTTACCCTTCACCCTCACAGTAAAATATTATAAAACACTCCCGATCCAAATCCAAACCTAAAAACTTGCATCACAAACGAAGTAGTATTTCAAACAAAAAAGACTAAAACGAACCTCATTCTTAGATTCTTGAACAACTAACCTTTTCTAGTCTACGCTGAGTAAAGAAAAAGATATTTTGAAATTTGAGACCAGAGTACGAAAAAATAATGCTAACTTCTTACTTTTGCCAACATTTGGAGTTCTGTATGGAGTATGGAGCCATATTGGATAGGATTATACTTATCTCGCTATCTGAGGCAGAAGACAGGGGATTTGCTAAGGACAAAATGGAAGAAGAAGGTAAAAGAATGTTTGAGGAATTTATTACCAAGGGGTATATAAGGAAAACTCCGTCCGAAATGATTCTGGTTCCCATGTATTCGTTTGCAGTATTTTTGAAAATGCTGTATGAGAGTAAAGGTAATCCTAAGTCTCCAGTAAGTGCTGAAAAAAACAGTAACTGGATGCGAGATACTTCTTTATGTTTTTTAAACGTTAGAGCTACTGCTCCTTCTGATCATGTCCATGGAGATTTCATAAATGCTGTCAAGGTTTTACCCGTTCTGAGGGTTGATGGGATACATCTATCTCCTTTCTTTGACCATGCCTTAAGAATTCTCTACGCCTTAGACTGCTTATGGGTAATCTCCGACGACTTCGTAAATAAGTTTTACCTTTCTCTAATCCCTGCTTACGATCAATTGAGGTTTTTTGTAGGAACAGCTCACCTTATGGACAAAGTAGTAGGTTTTGATCTTGAACCACATACATCGCAATTTTCAAGAGTTGCTCTTGAATATCCCCACTTTTTCAGATGGATAAAACTACAAAAGTATTCCAATGGAAATATAAGTCTTGCGGATAACCTTTCGCAAGAAGAACAACTATCACCAGAATATCAGAAAAGAATCTATGAAGAAGTGAGGGAAGTAGTTAGAGAAAAATTGAGAAAATACAAGCTTAAATCTTTCGCTAGAGGTGACATCCTAGACATAAGAACTGCGCATCTTGAGTCTATCTACGAACTCATAGAAAGAGGCATATGGACCGTACCATCACACACATGGAATGGTGTGGGAATACCTGAGTTTTCTCACTACGTATATGACAAAAACTATCCAGAGTTTAAGTATATAAATGCAAAGGGGGAAGATCATAGAGGTCATGCTTTCGGAATCTTAACTCCTTACAAGTTCTATGACAATATCAGGATAAATTCTCTTCCAGATCCAGAAAACCCACCCGTTCTGGATAGAAACGTTTTGAAGTTCTTCTCAAACATTCCTATAAGGATGATTGAGAAGTTCAGTTTTGACTTCGTAAGATGGGATTACACGGACCATGTTTTTGACTCAGTCTTGAACAACAATCCTAATTATCCAATATCTGATAGACTCACTCCCTATGTAATAAGCTATACTGTGAAGAAAGTGAAAAAGAAATTTCCACATGTCGGCATGTTTTTTGAGAGAATGGGGGATGAGTTTAAGGACTACTACAAAGTAGGAGCAGATACAATACTAGGACCAGATATCTGGGAAGATATCTCTAAAAGTTATATAAAAAAGGCTCTAAAGCTTTCTACTAGACTAGGTAGATTCAATTCAAAAAAGAGCAGAAAGGTAAGTGTGATGTTTGCGGTAGACACTCACGATACCGAAAATCCAGTGATAAACAGATCTCCACTGAAGAGAGAAGGGAAAAAAGGAATTCTTCTGAGATTCTTCCTGTCAAGATTTGCTAGTGCTGGTGAAGGTAGAAGACCTAAGTACGAGTGCATTGGCATAAACGAAGGAACAACTGGACTTTATGAAGCTAATATATCACTAAAAACATTGGAATGGAAAAATGATAAAGATATAAATGAAGCATATCACAACATAGAAGACACTTACTTAAAGCTTCAGAAGACAATCAAAGAAGGGAATATAGAAAAGGTTAGTGCTAAGGGCAAAGTAGTTTTCTGGAAGATCTCAAGTCCTAATGGCAACATCTGGTGTTTTGTCAATACATCATCAAGATCCTTAAGCTTTGCTTTTCCTCAAAAGTTCTCTTATCTTCTATTTCCATACACCAGCACTAAGAAAGAATATCTTGAAAGAGTAAAAATAAGCTCCTTTGAACCAATTATTGCAATTGAGTAAGTCATCGCAAGCTTGGAAAATAGGTAAATAAGATTCTAGACTTTCTGCTTACCCTACTTCCCTTGTCTCTGTATAGCATTCGTCAGTCACAAAATTTCACCCTATATCAAGTTCTTCACCTATCAAGAAGAGTGCATACTCAGTCCCGATAAAACCCAAGAAAAGTAAAGGAAAACCTATGCCCAATTCTAAATTCCAGAATTTATTGACAAATTTTAGGTTTTATTAGAAACTAAGGAAAATTGTATTTTTGCTATAAACTAGTTTATAATATAAACTAACAGAAGGTGGGCTTATGGATGATAAAGAGATAAGAGATATAATAGACGAAATACGGATAATAAAAGAGATGGTTTACAAGGATAAGGAAGTTGTTGAGAGGTTTATACTCTCGAGGACTATACGGTATTTATCACTGTTTTTTGGAATGTTCTTTCTGGTTGCGTTTTGGGGCATTTACTGGGCCAGAGTTAGTGGAGTTCAAATAAGTGAGGGGATGGTAATGTATCTGATAGTATTTAGCTTGGTTGTGATGTCACTTGTAGCTGGGGTTATTAAATTCTTTAGCTGGAAGGTAGTAGATCCGAATTTTTCTCCAACCTCGTTTATATATAGGATTTTAGGTGTGAGTGTTTTAAAGTTCTTCGTAGTTGTCATTACATTAGTTGTTTTTCTATCTATATACTTATCCTTAGGCGGTCTATTGCACTACCTTTTACCTACGATTGGAATAGGAGTTGGTCTACTCTACCTAGTGTATGGGACTGCGTTTCACAATACAGATTTGGAACTACTGTCCTATTATCTCATTTTAACCAGTTCCATAAGCATTCCTTTCATTGCACATAGGCATGTAGAGGTTTTTCTATGGACGGGAATTGTTTTTGGTTTAGGATTTATCTTGTTCTTTGTTTTTACTACTGTTAGAGCAAAGAGGAAAGGGGTGAAATGAATTTTGAGTTAGACAAGAACATACATGAGAGGGCACGTCTTCTTATAATGGTAGCGTTGGCAACAAGTCCTGATAAGAAACTATCTTTTAATGAGCTTAAGGATATTACCAAGCTCTCTTCTGGCAATTTATCAGTGCAAATAAAGAATCTTGAAGATGTGGGGTATGTTGAGGTAAGAAAGTTTTTTGAAAATTCAAAACCCAAGACAGAGGTAGTTATCACAGATAGAGGTAAAAGATCTTTGGAAGAGTACTTAGATACAATAGAAAATATAATAAAGCTCTACAAAGGAGGGGAATATGAGTCTGATAGTGCTTAAAGATGTGGTCAAGGAGTATCGCAAAGGAGATGGCAAGGAAAGTGTTAAGGTTACAGCTCTTAGGGGTATAAATCTGGAGATAGAGAAGGGAGAGTTTCTTGCTGTTATGGGACCCTCTGGAAGTGGTAAAACAACACTTCTCAACATCATAGGTTGTTTAGATGTTCCTACTAGCGGGGAGGTTATATTCAACGGAGTTACCCTCACAAAAGCCGACGAAAATTTTCTTTCTGAGTATAGAAAAAAGAACATTGGATTCATATTTCAGTCATATAATCTTATTCCTGTGCTAACTGTGAAGGAGAATATAGAACTTCCTCTTACGATTGACAACACTCTTCCTCAGGAAGAGAGAGAGAAAAGAGTTATGAAACTTATTGAGATGGTTGGGCTTAAGGGTATGGAGAATAGATTCCCTAGGGAGATTTCAGGGGGTCAGGAGCAAAGGGTAGCAATTGCCAGAGCGTTAGTGAAAAAACCCTTATTTGTTCTCGCAGATGAACCTACTGCAAATTTAGACTCCTCAACCGCTGAAGAAATAATTGAGATTATGAGAAGGATGAACGAGGTAGAAGGAACAACCTTTATATTCTCAACCCACGATCCCCGTGTTGAGAGACACGCAAGAAGAGTTATACTTCTCAAAGACGGACAGATAGTTTCAGATGAAAGGAGGTAGGAAATGCTCTTTAAAATGGCTCTTAGGAACATACTGAGGCATAAGAGAAGAACACTAATTAGTGTTATCACTATTGCCGTTGGTATAATGTTCTACATTGCGATGGATTCTCTTTTTAACGGAGTAGATAGGCTATTGGTTGAAAGTATAGTTAAGTTTTCGGATAGCTCAATAGTTGTGTACTCTCAGGAGTATGATGAAAATCGCAGAGGTTACCCATTGGATAGAGGAGTGAAAGACTTTGAGTTTATAAAAAAGACAGTTTCTGCCATAGATGGAGTTGAAGGCGTTGTGTATAGAACTCAATTTCTTGGCGAGCTGGTGTTCGGTAACAAGTCTAAATACATAGTAGGCACAGTGATAAATCCTTCTATAGACTCACAAGTTTTTGAAATAAAGGATCATATTAAGGGTAGCTACCTTTCTGGTGATGGTGAAGAGGTCCTGATAGGAAGCATTCTCGCTAAGAAACTTGGAATTAGACTTGGAGATTATATAACAATAAGTGCTAGAACGGTTGAAGGAACCTACAATGCATTAGATTTTAAAGTTGTAGGTTTAGTTGAATCTCCTAACGTTTTACTTAACGAATCAGGTGTCATTATCTCATACACTTCTGCCAACAAGCTTCTAAATCTTAGAGATACCAAAACCTTAGTTCACGTAAAAGTAAAATGGAACAAAGGCGAAAGTATTCCTTTTTACCTAAAAAACCTGGAAAAAATATCAAAAGAGATGAGAGATAAGCTGGAAGGTTATAGGGTTTATACTGTCAAAGACATATACGGTGACTTCTTACTTCTTATGGATCAAAAAAGAACAACATCGTATCTGATAACATTTCTAGTTTTGATAATTGCTGGTGTAGGTATAGCAAACAGTATCCTAATGGCAGTTTATGAGAGGATCAGAGAAATAGGGGTCTTGATGGCTATGGGCATGAAACCGATAACAATAAGAAGACTTTTTCTACTAGAGGGAACCCTAATCGGGGTGATTGGCGGGCTTTTTGGTATCATCTTAGGTGTTATAGCTGATATCTTTATGATATATGTGGGGTATGATATTTCTTCGTTATACAAGGAGTTGAATCCCTCTGATCTAGGTATGCCGGTTTGGGGGGTATTTTATGGAGAATGGAACATCTGGGCATTTGTAGTAGGGGGTGTATTTGCCACACTAACCGCTATTATCTCAGCTTACATACCTTCAAGATATGCTTCCAAACTTAGGGTTACTGAGTGTTTGAAGTTTGTCTAACTCTTCGTTGCCTGGACTTAGCTTTACAGCCAAGAATATTACATCAGTAAAAGGTGTATCTAAGAGATGTAGAAAAATTCCTATCAGAAGATCGGTTGAGTTAAACGAACCTGAGGCAATCAATCACTTTGAACTTGGATATATGTCTTGAGGATAGGTAGGCTGAAATTAGTGATACTAAAAATACGAAGGAGAAACTTACTACGAATCCCCACACATTCCAGACACCGTATATAACTCCCCAGACAGGCATCCCCCACTCTTTTCCGCTACCCCCGAATATTGAAAAGTCAAAGCCATAGCTAACAAGCAGTATATTTAACATACCTCCAGTGAATAATCCAACTATCCCACCGACTATCCCCACTATCAACCCTTCTAACACGAAAAGTGCTCTGATTTGCTTTGGGTGCATTCCCATAGCCATCAGAATTCCTATCTCTTTCACTCGCTCATATATGGACATAAGAACACCATTGGCAATGCCAACTCCAGCAATTATGAGTATTATCGCCATTAGAAAGTAATGGTCAACTCCACCTTGTCTCATAAGTTCAAGGAAATATCCATGAAGGTCCGCAAAAGTATACACCTTATACCCCGTAAGCTGAGGCTCTAGAACGCTTGCTATCCTTTTCACCCTCTCTACATAAGAGGATAAACTCTCTCCTTTGTGCCACTCAACTTTTATGTGAAAAGATGTTTTTAAGTCTCTTAGACTAAGAAGATCATTAGCAGATGAGTAGGACATTATTATACCCGACTCATCTACCAATACATTGCCTGTCTCAATTACTCCTACTACCCTAAAGTCTATGGCATTATAAGTTCCATCTACCGTCCTAGCAGAGACTGTTACATACTCACCTACGTTAATACCCAAAGACTTAGCAAGAAAACCACCTATTAATATTTCTCCCTTGTTTCCCAGATATTCTCCCTTGACCTTCTCGCTTACCCTGAAAACCCTCTTATCCCTTTCTGGATCAACAGCAATTCCAGTAACATACTTCGATTTAGCACCAAATATCACTTCACAAAGAAACTGCGTTCTATACGTTGTTTCTAGATACTTGAACTTTTCTCGGATTACTTCATCAATACAATTGAAATCTTTAACACCTTTGTTTACTGGAAAACCTCTTCTGTTCTTATCGTAGTCTTCAGGGTAGACCACTATTGAACTGTCGGAGAAATCAACAACTCCCTCAACAAACATTCTGTCAATTCCATTGTAAAGAGAATCCATTGTGATGTATACAGAGGTTCCTATTATGATGGTAATAACAATTAGTGCATTCCTTCTCTTGTGTCGGAATATACTTCTAATAGCTATTTTTAGGAGCATAGAAAAAGTATTAATGTTTTGTCATAGTTTATTCAAAGAACAATTTTTAAATTAAATAATGTAGTAGACTGAAGTTTCAGACTTTAGTATCATCACTCCAGCCTACTACTTAACTATTAGTATCCCCCAACTACCACATTAGTGAAAGTGATAAGAGACCTGTAGTTCTGCCCATTGTTGTTATCCCATGTGCCACTGTTGTTATTAAACACAAACTGATAGTTGTTACCATTCACCACTCTTATAGTGAATATCCACCAACCATTTCCTTCGTTTGTCATTCTTATACCGGGCGAAGTCGTCCAATTGCTTCCATTGTAGTAATGAATGTTTACAACACTCCAATCAGGTCTGTAATATCTAATAGTTACATTCACAGGAGCAGAACCGCTATATAAAGGTCCTATACCAACAACTCTATTACTAACATATATCGTATTGCCTAAAGAAACTCTTGATATATAGTCTCTGTTTAAATTGTTATCCCATGTCCCAGCATTGTTATTAAACACAAACTCATATTGATTAGAGACAACATCTATTGTTCTACCCCACCATCCATTACCCTCATTAGACATAGCTATACCCGGTGAAGTTGTCCATCCATTTCCACCATTGTAGTGAATGTTAACACTACTCCAACTACTACTATTGAAGTACTTGACCATTACCGTAGGAACATT